>JASHPO010000086.1 GCA_030038075.1 Nitrososphaerales archaeon
GGAAACCCTCGCCGATAGACAAAGTCGGGGCTGAGCTGATGAGCCGGGGAGTGTATGCTATGAGCTCCCTGAGTCACTTCGTGCTCGGACCGCCGCTGATCGTGACCGAGGAGCAGATTGACGAGGGAGTCGATGCTCTCGACCGCTCGCTTGAGGGCCCGGACAAGGCAGTGACCCGGTAGACGCCTTTCCGTTCGTCAGCGCGAATCCGATAAGCATAGATACGGACAGGCTCACGGCGGGCGTCCAAGGGGCCGTAGTCTAGTATGGTCTAGGATTCCAGCCTGGGGCGCTGGCGATCGAGCAAACTCGACCAGAAATCGTGAGTTCAAATCTCACCGGCCCCACCATCACTTTAGTTCACAACCGTGGCCCTTAAACGTCGTTTCTGGGTATTGGTCCATGAAAGACCTGGGCAGGTCGAAGTACAAGGGGATGCTCGAGGACAAGGACTTCCGAAGGTGGTACGAGAACGTGTCGAGGGGCAGCCTCGTCACCGCTCAGGAGTGGTTCCGCAGGGTGGGGTTCGTCTGCGCGAGGTTCGAGACGACGCCCACCAAGATCGCCAAGATGAGCCAGAAGCAGGCCACGGAGTTCATCCTAGACGTCATCGGCGCCCTTGAGAAGGAGGGCAGGAGCGGGAACTACATCTCGAACATCGTAAAGCCGCTGAAGAGCTGGCTGGCGTGGAACGACGTCCAGATCACTAGGGCCATCAAGATACCCCGGTCTCAGCCGACGAAAGTGGAGAATGAACGACCACCGACGCAGGAGGAGCTAAAGAAGATACTCAATGCGGCGGAGCTGAGGGCCAAGGTTGCCTGCTCGCTGGTCGCATTCGGAGGTTGCAGGATCGAGGTTCTCGGAAACTACACTGGCCAAGACGGCCTTAAGATGAAGGACCTCCCGGAAGTCAAGGTCGAGAACGGGAAGGTAACAATCACCAAGATGCCGACGATGCTCATCGCGAGGAAGACCCTGAGCAAGGCCGGTCATCAATACTTCACGTTCCTCGCTCAGGAGGGTTGCCAGTACCTTCAGGAGTACCTAGAGTGGAGGCTCAGGGAGGGGGAGGAACTACTTCCCGAGTCGCCTGTGATAACCTTCCACGAGAGGAAGGGGAAGTATGTCAGGCTGGAGGACGTTGGACGGAAGCACATCACCTCGATAAACATTGGCGACATAATCAGGAAACCCATCAGGAAGGCCGGGTACGACTGGAGGCCATACGTCCTGCGCAGGTACTTCGATGTCAGGATGATGATGGCCGAGGGAGACGGCCTGATCATTAGGGACTGGAGGGAGTTCTGGATGGGACACAAGGGAGACATCGAGGCGACATACACCGTCAACAAGGGCGTCACCCAGGACACCATCGAGAAGATGAGGGAGGCGTACAAGAAGTGCGAGCCGCTCCTATCTACCGAGAAACAGCAGGGAGTATCTCAAGAGAACCTCAAGGCAGTAATGAGGGAGCAGCTACTTCTTGCCGCTGGTGTCACCGACGAGGAAATCGGCAAGATTAGCCCCGATAAGATGAGCAACGAGGAGTTCCAAGACCTCTTGAGGAGGAGACTTTTGGGAGTGATGACGAACAATGGGAACAGGCAGAAGGTCATCACGGCCGGGGAACTAAAATCACACATAAGTCAAGGTTGGGAGTATGTGGCCCAGTTACCAGACTCCGAAATTGTCGTTCGCTTACCCTAGCGGATTGAATTCCTGGATGCCTGATTCTCAGCATTTCACGGAACGGTAGATGCCAAATCTAGGCAGGATGAATTCGTCAGCCTAAACCCATTGAATCACTTGATATCTCTGTTTCAGGCCTGCGCCGTCATGGATAGCGTCTGGTTGTTGAGCAGGTTACCCTGTACGCCAGTCGATATCACCATCTGATAGGCGTTACCTGCCATAAGGTTCTGTAGCTGCATGTGGGCAGTAGCCGTGTACCCCAAAGGGAGAGGGTTGCCCGAGCTAATCGGTGCGCCGTTGTAGTTGAAAACCAGGCTGGTGGACTCAGGAAGACTTGAGGAGTTCGTGACAGAGATCAGTGTAACCGGGCCGGAAGCATCGTTCTTCGCCCAGACGGTCAGGTTCCAATAACCTGATGGCGATTGGGTAATGCTCCCCGACAAGACGACCAGGTTCTCTGGTCCCGTGCAGCCTAGGCAACCGATAATCGGATGGGTCTCGGCGTATATTACGCCCCCGGGTACTGATAGCGCGACTATGAGAAACATCACCCCAATGACTCTTCCGTAGAGGGGTCGCAGCCTGGATCTTGCAAGAACGAGAGAGATGACACCAAGAATGAGCAAGGCGATGGTTAAGAAGAGAGGAACAGGCAGCAAGACGTTAGAATAGAAATCTGATGGGTTTGCCCCGTAGATGAAGCCCAGCAGCGATAGACAAGCGACCAGGAGAATAATTCCTGAAGCAGTCAGGAGCTTCAATAAGTCGCCTGAGTGTTGGCTTCAAGTTAAGCGTATCCAAGCGCGTCACTGACATCGATATTTGGAAGAATCGCTAGACGACAAGCGGTCCGCAGCCGACGCCTAACCCCCCATCAAAGTAATAGACGCCGATCCATTGTCCGGGTCCGGCTCCCAGGAGATAGCAGTCCAGGGACTGGGTGAAGTGTATTCTCGGTTGTGTGCACGAATTGGAGACACAGATGTTGGCGGCGCCGGGACTACTGGTGCTCACCATGGGCACCGCCATAAAGAATACCACCGCGAGTATGACGATACAAACGACCTTGGTCCGCGCTCTCATTTATACGGTCAACCATAGATCCAGCTTACGTTCATCCCAGCAACGCCTATCACGACCCCGTCCTCCAGAGCCCCATACTGAATACAGCTTCCGGGAAGGAAGAACCCATTGAAGTCGGACCCGTTTACCGTCTGTCCGAGAGGCAATACGGCGAAAGGTAGCAGAGCCGGGCAGCTATTGAAGTAGGTAAGGCTGTAGAAGCCTTGCGAGACACTCGAGGTGGAGATGGTGTAGATTACGTCGACCTTGGTCAGATTTTCGCTCTTTACGAGGGTGACCGACGGCGGCGAGCCCGTGATGCTGATTCCTGAAGCTTTCGTGTAGGTGTAAGAGCAGCCGCTCCCTCCGCAGGATGCGGCCACGGCGTAGGCGGTGCCCGAGAAGGTCGCGTTCTGCGAAGATGAACCCGACGACTGAAGCGCCTGTTGTTCCAGTGTATAGGATACGCACAACAGAGCCACGCTATTCGGTTCCATCGTGAAGAGCCTGAGCCCTTCTGAACTTTGATTCGCGTCGCTCCAATCTCCCGAGGTCATGTTCAGCCCTCCTGGGAATGTTGTGGTGCAACTCGACGGGAGGGTGGTCGTAACAGTAGTCGTCTGTGTCACAGGCAGGATTGTGAGCGTCGTCGTGCTTATCTGAGTTGAGATACTCGTCTTCGTTACGGTCGACTCGAACGAGGCGTAGGATAGCGCGCTGGCGGAGATTATCACTGCAGCGACGACTATCGCAATCGCCAGACGCGTGAAGCTCCGAACTGGGGCCGTGCTCATTCGGAAGAACCTCTGGATGATTTCGAGGCGGGTTTCTGATTAATAGTTTTGTCCGAGTGCGAGCTTCAATTGAAACGACCCGCTGAAGTTGACAGGTTCGGAGGTTTGTTATTTTTGTTATGATTGTTATTTGAATCGCGAAGGCAAAGCCTTTCGATTACTTTTTCCTGGAGCATTGGTGCTATAATATAGTCGCACGCATAGATTCTGCGAAATGCCCTATACATCAGAAGGCGACATCCAGTGGTTAGCCTCAGCCATTGATGGTGAAGGAAGTATTGTGGTCAACAAGCGAACGGGTGTTGTTCAGATGGTGGTATACAACACCAATAGGACATACGTCGAAAGGGCAGCCCAGCTCATGGAGAGCAAGGTCTACAAACGAACTTATGGTAAGGGCAGGATACTATACTCTGCGTACACGAACAGACGAATGACCGCTCTGAAGATTCTGAAGCAGATTGAGCCGTCCTTGAAGATCAAACGAAACAAAGCTATCGCAGGGATACGAACGATTCTGGATTACTACGACATAGCCGATATCAGTCTGAGAGCATTCCCGAACTTGCCCTAGTCTCAGCACCATGATCAAGGAGCCCGCAGCGCATGCAAGGAGTTTGCCAGCCTTTGCACCAGCTGTTACAGCGATATGTCGCCAATTCGGGAGAGAATCTCACAAACTCCGTCAATCACAACCTGTCTAACCGGTCTCGGACGCATGAGGAGCCCACCCAACTCATTGTTCCACGCTTTTTCGGTAACTGACTGTCTAATCCTTTGTATGATATCGGTCATCACGTATGCGCTAGCATCCCTCTTCTTTCCGAACGGTGCCGCATCGTAGTTACGCTGTAGCTTCCTTCTCAGTAGGTCCATATCCAGGTGGATTCCTTTTTGCTGAATCAAGAACCAGATATCGAACACGTCCCTCGGCTTCTTCCTTTGTAACAGCGCGCGTGTCTTCTCCGCTAGGATTTCGTTAAGACTCAGAGTCAGCGTACTGGGCCTTCCGGCGAAATAGGGTGCGACACGAACATCCATCCGGGAAGTCGGTTCCAGAGGTGAGCTGGTGCTCAGGTTGAACGCGATGTGGTTCCGCTGTTGTAGAATTGAGGTATAGTTTAAGACGAAATCCAGCCCTCTTTCGTTCTCGTACTCCACTTCGGTCCCTTCGAAGCGCGTCACCCCCATGTTCTTGCCGGTTAGTCCGTCGACGATCTTCAGAAATGACCGCGACTCCTCAAGCGTCAGACTTAGGAAGTCGAGGTCTTCGCTGAATCTAGTCTCATCTGGATAGAACGCTTTCTTGATGGAGGTGCCGCCCCTGAAGACCATCTTACCAGAGTAGGTTGAGAGTTCAGGCAATCCGGCAATGAGAGCGAGGATGATGGAGATGACAAAATCCTTCTCCACGGCAACCCTGCCCGCGCCCGTCTGGTCAGCCTGGCGGTTCAGAGCGTTCCTGTCAAAGCTTGAGTTCCGGATTGTGTCTAGGATGTCGCTATTCAAAGCTCGATGACTCCCTAAGCTCATTCAGATAGTTGACGCTGACGCGAAGATGCCACTTCTCGAAATACTCCGCTTTGGTCTTCTCAGGGCCCCAATTGTAGGTTGCCCGAGTTCTCGAAGCCAGCCTTTCGAGTCTTGTCAGGAGTACGTCTACGGAGGATTTCCGTTCCGCATTTCCTCCCCGCCCACGCAACGCCGTCTCGATGAGGAATCCGAACCGCCCGGCGACGGAGTTGACCCGTTCAGAGACCTCGTGAACGATGCGGCCGAGCTCATCGTAATCGATGGATTTGCCCAGAGCGGCCCTCGCCCAAAGCAACGCCTCGCCAGCCCCGCCGATCTCTCCGGTATAGAGAACCGCATCGACGAGTGTCCTTTCGATGGTTGAGATTGGGAGCTGTGCACCATCCAGGATTGCCTGCGATACCCCCTTTCCTGTGATCAAGCCGACGCGCGCCGGGACCGGAACCAAGATGCCCCCCAGGTCTTTTTCGGCCTTCTTCAGCAGCAGACACCACCTCGCAATCCTCTTCGTCTGAGCCTCGTCTGTTGGAAGGTAAACAACTTGATAGGAATATGGAATCTGCGGTGATAAACCCCAGTGATTGGCGACGGCGTTGAGGCCTAGATAGTATGTGGAGGGCTTGAAGACGGATGGGACGATGTCCACAATCTTTGGCGCGTAGCCCGTGCTCTCGTTAAGGTACAGGCCCTTCGCCACCCTCCTCAGAACACCTTTCGACTCCAGCGACGCCAGGGTGTGCACAAGGCTGCTCGACCCGATCGTACCGGGCAGGGTCTTCATTGCATCGCTCGGCGTGAGCAACTTAGGGCCGTCAGGTTGGACCAGTCGCCTGTAGATTGCCGTCTCGTTAGCGCCCAGTGCCCGACTGGCTCTCCGCGTCTGCATTGCATGTGTTGCGTGTAATTGCGATACATAAGCATTTAGTAATTCATTATTTGTCCTTCATACACGCCACATCACGAAGAGAGTAGATGGAGCGCTTCATCGATAATCTCTTTTGAATCAACAATAGCTTTCCGGACTCCAATGAGAGCCAGAGCCTCGATAACCGCCTGGAGCTTTCTCTCCCGGGAGAACCCTTCCAGGGCATCCAGCCGTCTTCCCGAGTGGTCATAAGCGTCCAGCCACCCGCGGAAGATCTCGACCACCATGTTCTCCGGTTCGTCGTTCACATGATACTTCCATGACGGATCTCTCTCCGGCTTCTCGTCTTCTTCACCGGGCTCTCTGTATCGGATACGGTAGTACCAGTCAGAATCGACGTACTCGATCAGCATCCTCAGTTCTCCCGTGACGTCATGAACTCGCGTCAGACTCGCTTTCAGGACGTCGTAGACGGGAGCCAGGCGTCTCTCTAGCTCCTGGTTCCCGTTCACCTTCCCGAACAGGGCCATCTGGTCGCTCTCGACCCACGAAAGGTCGGGGTAAGCCTGCATTAGGCACGTCAGGATGAATTCTCGATCCTCTACGCTGTACCCTGCTATCTCGCCGGATAGCGCCGACAGTCGTCCTATCACCCCGGCGAACCTGTCTTTTTGGCTCTGCGCTTTCTCGTATCTCGACTGGAACTGCTCCGCCTTCTGGATGGCTTCCGGGCTTCCTTTCGGGCCGCAGTAGACCCTCTTCTTACGCTTCTTCGCTGGGTCGTAGTAGTAGAAGTAGAGGTATTCCTTGCCACCCACCTCGAGAGTTTCTAGGGGCAATGTACGCGACTGCCTGCCACGACACTTCCAAGCTGGCGGATTTATACTATTGCTCTAGTATAAACTCTTATATTATACTAGATGCATGGCATAGGCTAATGAGGTGGATGGATGAGCCTTGCAATCACCAACAAGAGAAAGCTGTGCATCAGGGGGCTCAAGGACTTCAGTGCCAGGAGTCGTCTCCCTGTTTCGCTGAAGTTGCTCATCGCCACTGAGGACGACTGGATAGACGCCGAGGATTTCGTCCTGAAGGCCGGCCTCTGGCTGCGGCTGCTGGACATCGAGGAGGGCCGGAGATGAGCGCCGAAGCCCCCAGTCCTCCCCACAAGGAGCCGATTGTCAAGCTCACCCCTACGCAGAAGGGGGGCTTGGAGGAGCTCATGCCGTTCACGGCGGAACTCAGGGCGCGCGGCTACCCGGACTGGAAGATCAAGGATGAGCAGGAGAAGGTCTACCGTGGACGCTGGTGGAGCGAGATCATCGATATTGCGCTCAGGACCGTGACGGAGGAGCAGGTCGCGAACGCTAGGGAGGAGGGAATCCAGACCGCGGTGAGCTACGTCGTCTCGAAGAAGGCCGACGGGCTGCAGGACTGGCAGATCGAGACCGCGGCTTCGCATCATGGGGTGCCCTTCGTGAAGGAGGCGCTGGCCCGTGTCACCCCCGAACAGGTGGCAGAGGAGGTGCGGCGAAGGCCGAAGCTGTCGCCAGAGATGATCAAGGTGGACCAACTCGTGGAGGAGCTGAAGACAAGGCAGGAGTACCTTCAGCTCCCGGAGGACGAGCAGGGGCTCGCCGAGGGGATACTGAGAATGAGGTGGGACGAGAGGTCCTACGTCAGCATCCGCTATCTGCTCGGCGATACGGACGATTACGAATACATCCAGAGGTTCAACAGGGCCTGGGTGACCACCAACTTCGTGAAGGCGGAGATGCTCATCGCGGGGAAGCAGCCGCCGAGGCAGACCGCCCGCGGAAGAAGGAGGTCGAGGAGGAACAGGGAGAACAGCCCGGAGTGGCAGCACAGCCAGGAGCTGCTGAGGAGGGAGAGGGACATCGCGACCATGCATCTCTGGAAGGACGAGGGCAAATGCCTCGCCTGTGGCAAGCCAGCAGACAAGCGCAACCCAGATGGAGTGGACTACACACATTGCCACAGAATTACGTTATGCCCGATGTGCGGGAGAGAGCCTGATTCCTTCTCCGGGGCGTTCGTTCAGGACTGGGACGACTGGGGCCGCACGCAGATGTACTGTCGTGCCCACAGACCGCACGTCGTGGACACGCGCCGTGTAGCGGTCCTGGCTCAGGCGGCTCGCTTCCGCAAGCAGAGGGAAGAGACGATGAGACGCAGGCAGGAGGAGAAGGAGAAGCGTGCGGCGGAGAGGCGGATGCGAGGCAGGACAGAGTTCGCTCCCGCCGGGGTTGAGGGAGAGGCGAAGGAAAGAACTGATGAAGACGAAGAAGACCCATGCCTTGACCCTGCCGAGGAAAGGGAAGAGCGGCTCGAGGACGGCGAATGGTGACTGGTTCAGAGCCCGACGGCGGTCGAGCGATAGGCCCATGGTCAAGCGTTCAGCCTAGACACTCGTACGTCAGGCTGGGATTCGACGAACCTGGCATGGACGCGGCCATCAGGGCCGTCTCGATGTACGCAGCCTCCATCCCAGCGACGCAGCTAGACAGGCAGCGAGGGGCCGAGGGTCTGCTCGTGAGGCTACTCCGCTCACGGATGCGGCTCGTCAGGAGCGAGCTCCTGCTCCGGAAGCTGAAGGACACAGACGACGATGAGCGGCTCCAGTACAGGGCGAAAGCGAGACAGAGCGCCTACCAACGGCTTACCTTCACGGAAGGGGAAGTGCGGATCTTGACGGGCGGGCTGGAAGAGCTCGGTCGTCGACTGCCGCGGCCCCCATCATCCGTCGAAAGAAGCCTCCAGACGAGGTGTAAGGTCATGGGTCAGGCTATGGAGGCAGGAAGAAGGCCTCACTCCGAACTCGTTGCCGCTCTGAACGCCAGGAGAGGGGAGCGAATGACAACAGCCATCCCCGGAAAACAGGATGGCAAACCAAAGAGGGATCCGTTCGGGCCTGCCCTTCTCAGGGTCAGGATGCGCGAGTGGACTGTTCGGGCAGCTTTCCTCGGCGTCATATCGTACATGAGGTACAATGGCGCGTCTCCGGCATCGCTAGGCAGGGCGTACAGGTTGCTCGACAGGCTAATCGGGATACACCGCGATGTCATTGCATCCCAGGTCAGGCACGGCAGACCTGGCTTCTGGCTTCAGTCCGGACGGACTGTCAGGAGGGGGCTGGGGATTGAGCCGAACAGGCAGGCCTATGTGACGCCGAGGTTTTCGATCCAGGAGGTGAGGATAATCCAGGAGGGGCTGGAGCTACGAAGGCGGGAGATGGCTCGGGCGAGGGAAGCTACGGGACTCGGAGAGTGGCGGCTGAACAAGTCGGAGGCGGTGCTGTTGCTCAAGACGACGACTCTTTACGGTGCAAGACATGGTCTAGGCGGGCGACAGGCAGGCTGGCAGGTTGCCTCCATGATCAAGAGGATGCGGCGAGCCCCGGAGGGCCCGTAGTCGGCGACGAGATTCCATTGTCTTGCGGATATTAATTATACTCTACCTTGACTCAATCATCGTTCCTTTGGCAACATCCTGCCTTCAACCGCACCATGGTTCTGAGGGAGCCCTTGCTCGACTCGGCTGCCGAGCCCTAGCCAAGCTCAGTGCCCTCTCAAGGGGCTACGCCTTCTCTATTACAATGCGGTTCCCGTCTATCCTTGCTACAAGCTCCTCCAGCGGTTTGAACGGGAAGGCGCTGTCCCTGACGAGCTCGCTTGGGAGGTTGATGCTGTGCCTGCCATTCGAGACGTAGATCTTGACCTTGGCTTGTGCAGTCACAGACTGTCTGCGCGTATGTTCGTGATATAATACTTCGGTAGGCACGCCCGCATGTATGGCGTTATATGCCTACTTAGGTATGTACGATAGTGCGCATTATTGAAAGATGACAGCGACTTCTATGATCTGCTTGGCGTCTCGAGGACAGCATCTGATCATGACGTAAAGGAAGCCTACAGGAAGCTTGCCTTCGAATACCATCCGGACAGGAACCCCGCTCCTGAGGCTGAGGAGATGTTCAAGGGTATCTCGGAAGCCTACTCTGTCCTGTCAGATCCCCAAAAGAGGATGCTTTATGACGCGAGGAGGCTCCCGGAGTACGACGACCATCTGGAAGCCTTTCGCTACGAGCAGCGCGAAGCGGCCAGACAAAAAAGGAGAAACTACGAGGCGTTAAGGTCGGCGCATCGTGAGGAAGTCGTCAAGACGGCGGGAATTCTTCTATTCTTCCTCATCCTGTTCAACGCGATTCCCCCTTGGGTCTCGGGCCCGTGGTTCGTCGTAGTCAACGTCGTGTTTCTACTCTCAATAGCTATCTGCGCTTACGAGTGGTCTAACGTTTGACCGTCTAGCCGAGGTTGGTGCTATCCTTCCATACTCGGACGGCTCCCTCATGTCCCGAGCATATACTTCAGCGCTTCTATGGGCTTACTCAGCGAGGACCCGGAATCGGATGGGGGCGCAGAGATTCCCTGGAGCATGCTTCAGCTTCCTTGGGTTGCAAGAATTACATTTTACGGGTGCACGACGACGCGCACGCGCTCCGTCCCGCACGGCGCCGTACCCTATTTCATGCCTTTCGTCATCTCAATCACTGCTGTCACCGGTTATCTCTACAAATCTGATAACAGCGGGAGCATCAGAGAATGCTCAATAGATCCGGAGGCTAACATTTCCATGGACTATCCTAGCTGCCAACGTAATTTGTTGAGATTGAGTACCCCTGATTGTTGGTGAGCAATAACCTTGATGTTCTTGCCCGAAGGAGGGTAGGAAGATACTGAAGCTTCTCTCCTCCAACGACGAGGATATTCTGTAACGTTGAGGTCATCCGCTTCTCTGCGATAACTTCTCGGGTGTCGAAGATAACGGAGAATGGAGGACCCCTGGAGAATTGGCACCCGTCACAAATGCAATTTTTGGCTGAGATCCAGTCACTGCTGAAGGGTTCGGTCGAATACCAGCTTGAAGTCTAAATAGCTCAGTATCAATAAACCAGTGAGGCGTCGGGCGTTAACCTTTGGTAGGGACTCGCTACGCAAACTCAGAAACGTTCCGGTTCACGATTCACTCCCCATGAGTTGACACTTGTGACTATTCTTGTTCTTGTTAGATGCCAGGACGGCTATATACTCGTGAGCGACAGGAAAGCAACTGCATCCTCCGGGCAAAGCGAGGAACAATCAAAGTCTGTTTTCTTTCCAAAGGGACTCGCTGTCGCAGGAGCGGGTGATCCAGGAGAAGCGATTCAGGCCCTGTTCTATAGACTGAGAGGCATCGAGAGTATCATCAATACCGCTGAAGAATTCGTCAAGCGAGCACTAGATGAGTTTAACGAAACTGGGCAGGTGCAGATTCGATGTATCGTCTTAGTGGTTAGAAGCGGTCTCATTCACGCATTTAGAGTCGAGTATTCGTTCGGCGTGGGCTACAGCGTGATTGAAGAAACCGCGCCGTTCCGATGTATTGGGGAAGACACCCCCAGGATAATAGCCAAACACTATCTGAGAAGGAGGAATTACCAAAATCAGAGCTGCGAGGGAGCCCTGCCGGAAGTGCTGGCAATCGTGAAACAAGCATGCGATGAGGGAAGCTTTGTCGGATCGCAGAGCGACTTCGGGTTTGATGTCATAATACTGCGAAGCGATGGATATTGTGTAATCCCTCGGATAACCGAGGAATTGGCTGCACCTCTCATCCAATTCACCCAGATAGATGGCGTCAGCCAACCAGTGATCTTCCAATCCTATGATGTTGGAGGAAATGTCGCTTGACTGAAAGAATAGAAGCCCTGTTACGAGAAATCCAGGCAAACCGTCAGAACCTTTGGGAAAAGGATAAACTGAGCCAATTGATCGAGTCCCAACGAGTTCCACTTAGTACACCTGAGAGAATCGAACTAGTAAGGGGTCTCTCGAAGATGAATATCTTCGAGTGGTTGGATTTCATTTCGTCACAGTTGACTACGCTGGCATCGACTGAAGATGCATACATTGACCTTCTACTAGAAGTGCTGACTAAGGTCAGAAGGGACATGGCACAAGGTCCCATAATTGAAGCACTCATCAAGATTGGAATTGATAATCCACATTTGGGCGTTCAACTGTCGGAGGCCATGAGAAAAAGAGGCGAGGAGGTGCTTTCCCTCTACTCCAGCCAACCACTAGCAGGAGCAGGGAAAACAGACCTTGGAGCGGTTGAAGCCATACTGGCGGGCCTTCTATCGTCTGAGGAGGCTATTGACAGGATTACTGCGCTAAGGGCTTACAGGAGCATTTTTGGCTCGAAAGAGCTCGGCGCCGATTCTGAATTCCGCCAACTACTACGAAGAACTGTCCAAGATGGAGATTCGGGAGTCAGGACGGAAACTGCCATTGCACTGTTGGACACAGCCAAGAAGGACGAAACTGACGCGAGAGAGGGTCTTATCGCACTTGCTAAACACGATGACGCCGTTCGTTTTGTTATTGCGGACAAGCTACTTGTAGCAAATGTCTCCCCTACATTAAGGATGGATTTGCTTGCAATTTGCGCCCAAAGCAACAATAATGATACGTTGCGGGCGGTTGGGTTCGCGCTCGCACAACACGGGATGGAAGCTCCCGGAGATGCAACAAAAATCATTCTGGAACTCGAAGCCGGGGGCAGATACAATATGATTGACTCCCTGCGATATGCTGCACAGCAGATTGGTAAGACGCGAATGGAAGCCGCATTGCCGGTAGTGGAAAGATTCATCCTAGAACAGGATTCTCCTTTACTGAAGTATACGATGGATTCTCTTTTGAGCGATTTGGGCTCTTCCAATCCCGCTGCCCTCGCAGAACTTCTATGTCTATGGTTGGAGAAAGAAGCGATTCTGCGAGAAGTATCACTCAGAACATTGCGCCTAGTTCTCGGGAGTGCCTACGGGCGAGGTGATGAATCAATAGCGGGCCATGTTTACCCGGCTCTGCTAGCTTTCGCTGAAAAGAAGGGCATAGACACCAGAAAACTCAAGGCAACAGCCGATGGTAAGACGGTTCAAAGTATAGAATTACTATCGCGTGTTTCTCAAGGGCATAAGAGATTCGATTACAAAGCACTGGAATCCAGCTGGCGACAATTCCCTTCAATGAGGTCACTTCTGACCGATAAATGGTTCGAACAGAAGCGAAAGGAGGATAATGCAGATCATCCGCTAATCATATATCTCGCCCAGTTCTCTGAGAAGCCATCAATCCCTGCGCCGATTCAGGAATCAAAAGATAAAGGAACCCAAGAACTCGTTAAAGCCATTGCTGCGAACGAACTACTGTTTCCTGATGCATTTCTGAAGTACTTTGAACTGATGGCATCGCGACTTGCTGACCTTCCAAACCTGGGAAACCTGAAGAACAGGTTGAGGGATGACAATCAATTCGTTAGTGCCTTCAGCGAAATGCAATTGATTCACGCTTTCGTAAAGGCTTCCTTCCTGTCCCAGATCGAACCCACACTTGGTAACAAGCAGCTTGATTTGGCGATTACAATAGGGGATCAGCGAATCCTGATTGAAGTGATAACTCCAGATGTATTCCCGAGGTTGAAATACTCGGCCGGTGTCGTGGGAATTCCGAATAGGGCAGGAAGTAAGATTTACGAAGAATTCAAGAAACACCTTGCAGACGTTTCCGAGGTACTAGACGAGCCAGTCATAGTGGTCATCGACATAAGCGGCTCAGAAATCAGTTATGATTCTGTGGCCGACTATCTCTTTGGTACGCTTCAGTTTACCTTTACTCTCGACAAGAAAACCGGAGATGTTGTTTCAGTGATGCCAAATCGTGGGAGAGACTCAATGCACGATCTGAGGTCATCTGAATACAACCTAGATGTGGTCAGTGGAGTACTATGCTACAAAACTGGTCTCGATAATGTTGGACACATTAGGATCTCTTGCACGATGTTCATTAACCCGTATGCGGTAAATTCCATCTCAGGGGAGCAAGCGTCGAAACTGCAGGGTGCGATTATTGAGTCAATCAAGTGATTTATAGTTCGATAGTCAGATATCTGAAGTACACGCGCGATTGGATCACCTAAACTTCCAGCGACTGGGAATTCGTAGCTGTCCCTTGATATCTGGCTAAGTTGAGCATTCGTCAGTTTCAACGAGAGATTCAATAACTCTTCATCCGGACGATAAACCAGGGCAGCCTTGTCAGAAAAAGACAAGATCAATCGGCTAGATGCACTGTTTATTGGGATGTTCCTCTTTCCAGCCCTTTTCGTCAGTGTCATTCTAGGCTGGTATCACAGTGTATTTGCCATCGACATTAGCTCCCCATTTATCGTCGCAGGGATAGTCTTTCCAGCAATTGAGTCCTTCAGGAGCGGATTAGGGATAGACAGGCGGGCTGGAGTTGATAGGCTCAGAGGATGGATTGCGTTCTTTGTCGGAAACGCGACTTCGCTCGGATTGTCGCTGTTGCTAATACCTCAGCTCCAAGCCATGGGCACCAAATTTGATTTGATTCTCTTACCAATCATTTCAGTGGGGGTCGCTGTTTCCTATGTCTTTGCCAAGAGAGTGGCAAATCAATTAGTGAACGTTGATAACAAGACTACTATGAGTTTGATTAGTAGTGTGCTCCTGCAGCTCTTTTTTGTGCAATATCAACAGTCTTTTTTGTGACCGTCATCAGTAACATTACGCTGGTTACAAATCCGGTGCTGGTAATAGTGTACGGCGCGCTGACTTGGGCGGGATTTTTTTCATTCCTTCTCCTAATAGCCTTCGAAAGGGTTGGCGATGTTGTACGTACTGTGCCCGGTGACGTCGTATTTCTCCTAACCAGAAGAAGGATACCCCCAGTTCCTCCGGCCATCATCGTTGGAATCTCGCTTGTAGCACTGATGACATCGACAATGGGTCCTGGTGTCTCTATCATGGAGTTTGGGTCCCTTCTTGTAGTTCTGCTAGCGTTTCTCACAATCCATATTCCAGGTCTGTGGTTCTCCGCATTTCTGGTAATAATTGCAGATTTCTGCATTCTCCTTGCTAGCAAGAGGTACTATGATGTCAAACGACAAGACATGATAGATCTCATAGTGGAACGCGTGAGACGGAGGGCGAGGTGATGGATAGGTATCGCAAAATAGCGGAGATGCTTGTTCGAGAACGGCCGAGCCATAAGTAGGATAATGATGCCCCCTTAACCGAATCTAGACGAGGTTGGGTGATTCTTACGCCAGGGCGTTCCTCTCAAGAGTACATCTGTTGGTCTGTAGATTCCATTATGAAACGAATTGCCTTCCCTTAACGCAGGCATCTCTGGGCTCTTCAAGAACTTCGTGCCATTCTAATAGAGGAGAAAATCACTTGCCGTCAATTCGTTTGCCTGAACTTGAGGAAGCCTCAGATCATGAAAGAGACACCACTTGGTTCTGTGAATGTTTAGAGAAACGGAGGATTGAATCAATCTGTAACTTTACAGGTAATCGTGGAAGGATCAGCGATCACTCCATTCTGCGTATCCTTATCAATGCCATCTGCATCCTTCCTTAGGAGGTTCTCTCGATTGTCAATGTCGGCCTTTAGGCGAAATCTAGAAGAAGCGAGACAAACCATAGATTCGTTGCCAATGAGAAAGGCTCGAAAGAAAGTGATTGAATTGTTGTTTCCCTTGGTTGCTCTGATTGGTGTATTCTTGGCCATTCTGGAACCGATAATTGCTTCGAGCAACTCAGCCGCTACCGGCGATTCGATATCAGATATCGCTACATATACTACGTTTATTGGAGATTTCGCTCTTTACTTTGGCATTTTCATAGTGTCAGCGCTTGCAGCTTACTTTATCGACAGTTTCGCGTCACGACAAGGAAGTCTATTGAGATTAATCCATTGGGTAGCTTCGGCGTCAATGTTCCTGTTCTTGGGCGTGATCATATCGCTCCTTTTCGTCCTGGCAGAGGTGGGTAACAACGTTACGCAGACTCTGGAGGTACCGGTTTCAGTCGAATCGTATAGTTTCCTCACGGTAGCCATCACGACGTTCGTTGTGGCACTTGCGGGAGTTTACTTTTTTGAGTACAGAGCCCTTCCAGCAAGTGAAACATAGTCAATGAGACCTAGACCAGTTGAGCATCGTCAGCGATTCGTAGGAACAACCGAAATCCTGTTGCAGCAGACTTGTGTCAATATCACGGCACGCCTTTCTGAGGGTCCGCAGTAACCCAGCTCTTGCTTGGTTGGACTGGACCAGCCGTTGTCGGTTAGCCAACGGAATCTTCATCACCGCAGCGTACTGCGAGTGAGGATCAATCTCAGTAATCTTGTCGAACAACGCGATTCTCTCGCGCAAGAGCCTAGTCGCTCTTTCCAAGACGGCTCTGTACTCTTGAAGGAAGTCGTAGAAGTCTCTCACGATTATGGAATCACGAGTAACCGACATCGCCCAACACATCTCCGCTGTCTCGTAGGCAAACATGTGTTCACGCATAGTATCAGGCGAGAACTGCTCGTATGTAACGCGGTCTAGATGCCTCACAATCTTGATGGCCTTTGGATTATCGAATCCAAGAGGAGATTCGGCGATGGAATTCAGGATGAGGCTTGGCATTGGTGCAAACACAAGTGATTTGATCAACTTGAATCTCACCGTACGAAGATATGATTTCGGTAATCGTCGTGGAGGTTTACCCAGTATCCTCGACATTTCTGAAATTCTATCACTTGGTGCCACATAGTCTGGCCGCGAGAAGTTCAGTCCTATCATCTCTCTTCTTCGCCTCCGGCTGGCATAAACTGCAAAATAATTAATCGAGTCCGAAACATAGCCATGATATAGCTTGATTGTGTTCTTGTAACGCGCTGTATTTCGATCAATCAGGTTGAGTTCAACTTTGAGCTGTTCTGTCAGTTTTGCGACTCTGATTCCATCTGATTGAGTCGCCTGTGGTTGATTTTGGAGCCAACTCAGCCTGTCAGAAATCTTCATCTTGCTACTTATGCCCTTCTCGATGAGTCTCTCGAAGTCCTTGACTCCCTGAAGAGTCGAGCCAAGTCCAACGTAGCTAGTGACTAGCAGCGATAGTATGACCGTCGGGGCGAAGGCTGAAATCGTGAAAGCCACTAGATTGACCCCTGCGGCCACCGACAACTGGTAGAAACCGAAGGCGAGTACGGGCGTCACGACAAAAGCAAAGAATATGCCGTAGGGACGAGGGTTTCTTCCCATCTTGCTCTCTGTGAGCATTCTCTGCCAGAAAACCAGTGCAATTGCGCAACTGGATGAAGCGATGAGGATACTCACTACGAGTTCGAAGGTTGTCCCACTCTCCAATGCGCCTGACCTAGCCAACGTAGTAATTCCAAGCAACGCCGCGGCAAGTGCGATGACGATAGTCAGAGTTTTCCAAGCGTCTGATGCCACTCTCCTAACGACGTCAATCTTCTGCGGAATTTCTTCACCTCGGAGCTGCAATCTCGCAATATCGTTTAGCAAATCAGTAAGGCTTACAGTCACGAATCCCCCCGCAATCAGATACCCTGCGCCAAAGAACTCTATCTCAGGCGAAGCACCTTCGGCCCTGAATAGAATGACTATGAGGCATGCACCCAAGATGCTCAGCAAATATCGCCAATTCTGGACCAAGAAGAACGTTGTTTTGGTGATCTTGCCGACCTTGTCATAACTCGTTGGATTCAAAGCATCATCCATGTCGGTCCCTCCGCGGTTGACAATCGACACTCGATGCTTGAGAAAAGAGTAGATGATTACCAAGGATATCCCCCCTCCAAGCAAGTGGAGCCAATAACTTGAATTGTCTAGGAAAAGAAAAACCAAACTAACCCAAGACAACACAAGCAACCAAATGTAAGCCAAGGTCTTTCTTGCAGATGCCGCCGCCTTGCCCTGTTCGCGTAACAGTTTCGCTCTTTGGTAGTCTTTGAAATCTGCACTCGAGTTTATGACGACGTACCCAATCAAACAAAAGCCAATGATAGATGTTCCCGTCGACGGCATTTTGTCGAAAATCCAAACTAATCCCGACACCATGTAGGACGCGGCTATAGCCGCAAAAAGTACTGTTCGAGGAAGTAATTGATTCTTCCATCGAGTTGAAAAGAACTGATGATAGACGTCCGCCCCGAGAATTATGATTGCGACCAGTCCGAAGTTCGATACCTCGCCAATCGTATAGGAACCATAGGCTCGGGATGTTATCTCAAGTGGATTGAAGGGAGACGTAAGAAACCACGCTGTGTAGTTCAGACCCCACCTCTTGAAGTCAGAAAAGTAAACGAAATTGACGAGGGCATAGAGGATCACGAAGATGAAGAAAGTTTCAATCTTGCGAAAGGCCTCGACAAGGAGATAAGCCGAAAAGCGGCTTCCTTTGGCTCCCGCCTGTTCCATGTTAGGCGCTAGTTTTCAGGGTACTTCTTATCTCGTCCTTTTCCGGAGCGTTATCTCCATAGGGACACCCAATCGGTCTCACGGTCAGAATGACTGACACAGACACGAGCGCAATCTGTCCTGACAGCAGCAGGGATTGCAAAAACCCGCAATCAGCCTCACAGCAATCATGAAAGCGAATCTGGAGGCAGGCCAACATTCATGCTCCCGCGCTCCGTCTCCTAGGTCAACTGCATTTCTTGGTAGTCTTCCACCTTCGATGCGAACTCAACTTAGTTTAAACCTCACCGGCCCCACCACCTATTGCTAACAAATCCTTCTGTTTTCGCGACAGAAGGTATGTCATACGATGATTAATCTGGGTCATCGGATTATAATGCTTTCAGTCGATATTTGAGCATCCACGTTTGTCATGAGAGATAATCCCTGAGAAGGATTGGTTGGAACGGGGTCTTCCATTTGATGTGGTAGATTGAGATCTTTGGGATTCTGGGCAGAGCAGCAGCAGGCATGGCGGCTACTTTGCTCGCGGGCCTGCCGATATACGGAACGAAGGTATTGGAACTGTCCAGAATTCTGCATTATCGCCTCAAGAAGACCGAGGCGGACCAATCAGAATCGTGAAGTTCGAAGAAGTAGAGACGCGCACCGCTTGGGTATAGCTCATCTGCGAGACCTTGCTTAAATCCTAATCAGGAGAGCAACAGCAACTCGGTTGATAGTCGTGCAAACCTAGCCTTTGTTCATTCTCACCGTATCTTGAGTCCAATGCTCCCATCGACAATCTTCACTTCGTACGTACGAAGCCGGGTTGCTTCCCTGCGGGTTGCCAGTCTTACTATTGCTGAGACATTTTTGGTCACGTCACCAGTTCTTACGTCGAACTCAGCCTTGTGCACTGGACACACGAGAGTGTAGTCCTTGATCTGACCTCTGGGTAGGAACCCGTTATAATGCGAGCAAACGGCGTCCATAGCGTAGATTTGCCCACCAATCCTTGACAGGAGTATTGGGTTCCCAGAGACTGCGACGAACAGCATCGATCCTTCCTGCAAATCGTCTACCTTCGCTACCATCACGAAACCCGACTCTCGAGAATCATTAATTTCTTCAGACATCTTGGCTATCGCGCACCTCCTGTACGGATACCACCCACTTCCGAAACATGACCTGAAGCTAGCCAAGTTTCGAGACGACCACCGATGGAGGCCAACGGACTCCCGTCAGCTCCTCTGATACATCCCACAATCTCCGTCTAGCCCTCTCGTCCTGCGCCGGTGCGGGTATTGGAATCTGGATAGGCGGTCCTGCCATTCCTCCCCTGCTGCCCGGTCCGTAAAAGGCACCCTGCGGCGCGTCTTTCTCGGTTGCAGCCCTCAGCGTGGGAAGCGCTCCGTCGGCGGCGCTCTGGAAAGTGAACCGCATCAACGACATGAGCCGGCCCATCATGGACCCTCTTGGTCCGCTTGTCTGCAGGTTCGTTTTAGCCGCTCCCGGATGAGACGCGTCGCTCAACAGGTTGACGCCTGTTGCGGCGGTGCGCTGACCCAGCTCGATGGCGAACATCAGGTCGGCGAGTTTGGACTGGCAGTAAGCTTTCCAGGCCCCGTAGGACTGATGCCACTGGAGATCTTCAAAGTTGATTCTCCTCAATCCCTGATTGGCAGCTCCACTTGACACTGTGGTGACCCGAGGTGACTTGGAACGTCCCAACGCAGGCATGAGAAGTCCCGTCAGGGCGAAGGGTCCCAGGTAGTTCGTCCCGAACTGCATCTCGAAACCATCCTCCGTCTCTTCACGCTTGGGGATAGCCATCACGCCCGCATTGTTTACTAGAATATCGACCCTCGCATCACCGATTCTCGATGCGAACCTTCTCACCGAGGCCAGGCTCGCGAGGTCGAGGATCTCGAAACGAACGTGAGCACTTGGAAGCTCTCTGGATATTCTCTCGACCGAGTCTCTGCCCTTCCCTTCTGTGCGAGCAGACAAAATGACCTCAGCTCCGGATCTCGCGAGCTCAAGCGCTGTGTGCCAGCCGATCCCGCTGTTAGCACCTGTCACGAGCGCAACTTTACCATCCTGAGGTGGTATCTCGGAAACCGACCATCGCGTCATAAGCACGGTAGGGAATGGCTATTATATGAGTGTTTACTCACTCATTAAACAGAGCGCCGCTAGGTTTTTCTTGTGAGACCCGCCCACAAAATCTCGAACCCAGAAGCTACGTATTCTCCGGTTTTAGTCGGGTCTTCTTGTGCCATCTTTATCGTCATCTCGGCCATGGCCTCGACCGTGGCTCCTATCATCGGCAGGGGCAATTCTCTGACGATCTTCTGCTTTACAGCGTCCTGGGCGGTCGCTTCAATCTGTGGAAATTCTTCAGCAGTCGCCTTCTTCGACTCCTCACTGAGACCGCTCCAGACTTCTATCTGTTTGAGGACATTGTGATCCGTCGGGTTCTCAACTCCCCACCTGATGTAATGCTCCCAGACGTATCGCAAGCGATCCTGAACACTTGCCCCCATGGGAAAACCAGAGGTCATGCTCATTGCGAGGTCTGCCTTGAGTTCGCGGTACAACACGTTGATCAGTTCGTCCTTGGTCCGGAAATACATGAACAGTGTTCCTTCAGCTATGCCTGCCGCTTGCGAGATGGATGATGTAGAAGCGGAGAGGCCGCGCTCCGAGAACACTCTTACCGCCGCGGCTAAGATTGCTTCGCGCTTTTGTTCGCTTTTTGGTCTTGCCATCTGACCGCCCACAAAAATGAGTATTCCCTCATTTAAGAAGCTTCTATCGGTTAGAACTCTTAGGAGGTGTCACTCGGCGCGGAGTTCCCGGTACGACTCCAGAGATTCTCTGGCTACAAAGACCAGAATTATTGCTGTCGCAACATAGTCTACCCACCAGATTCCAAACAGGTACTCGACAAGCAGGCCTCCAAGCAGAGCCACCGACATGAGAAAGCACGTAACCGACTCGACAGCATCGGTGGAGAGAGGCAAGGATCGCGTTTCTCTTCCGATTTTCTTCTTCTGAAGCCAAAAGTATGGCATCAAGACCACGGCCCCTACCGCTATCGCTATACCAAGCGGCGAACCCTCCGGTTTCAGACCGGCGACATATGAATAGACTGCACTTAACGTGATCACAGGGACGAGAGCGAAGAGCAATGCGGTCGTCATTATCTTAAGTCTCCGACTGTCAATCTCGTGGCTGCTCAGCTCATTCCGAAGGTGCGCCAAGACCAGGAATCCTGAGGCAAGCTCGATGAGACTATCCCCACCGAACGCGAGCAGGGCGAAGCTACCTGCAGCTAGCCCGGATATGATCGAAACTGTGGCTTCAATGGTCATCCATGCCGAGCTGAAGTATTCGAGCCTCATTCCCGTCATTATTCTTGACCGTCTCCACGATTGATGGGGTGTGTCGCAGCAACACGACGCGCAATTGGAGCACTCGTTGACTTTTGCGCAGACTTCGCAGGAAGTGTTGGCGCAGCCACAAGATGAGCAGGATGAAGAGGAAAGAACAGGACTGAACGACATTGGAACCTAAATCTTCTCCTAGGTTCTTAAATTGACACCTAGCTTTGCTCGGCAGTGGTCATCAGTGATTAGCAGTCCTGCTTTGGCCGAGGATGATGATAGGAGAACTCGTGAACTTCGACCAGTATACCTTCTCGCTAACCTTTGAGCAGGCTTGGCAGGAGTTCTCAGCACAGCCGCATATTGAACACGAAGAGGCAACAGTTGCTAGAGCTATTGAACTCAATTCACCATGCTGGGGCCCTCTTGCGTCGGCGCCGGGGATTGGCGCCATGATGCTACGCGCACTGCCGCTTTCTTGCCTGCTTAGAATGATGTTATCACCAGGTACGTGTTGAGGGCCAGAATCAAGGCCACCACGACCAACGCGACGACAATCGTGGTCCTCCTGTTGACCAGCGCTCCCATGAACTTCTTCTTCGAGGTGTAGTATACCAGTGGGATCATCGGGAGCGGTATCATCAGGCTCAGGATTACCTGACTGTAGATGAGCAGGAGCAGTGGACTGAGCCCCAAGAGTATGCATATCGTAGTGGGAAAGACATTGATCCCTCTGGTAACTATACGCCTGAGCCAGAGGTTGGCTCGCACTCCCGTCAGCCCCTCCATAATGACCTGCCCCGCGACCGTGCCGAGCGCGGATGAGGACAAGCCGGAGGCAAGCAGGGTGAGAGCAAAGAGGATGCCGATGGCTGGACCATATATCGCACTCATGCCCGACACGAATTGGTTGACGGTCAGATTGACGTTTACTCCTGTGCCCTGGAAGAGCGGTACCGCGACGATGAGTATCCCCGCATTGACTATCCCAGCTATCGTGAGGGTCATGATCGTTTCCCTGCGATGGAGCCGGTTTAGCCAGCTCTTTTGCTCCTTGGGGGCTTCACGAGCGTCTTCTGGCTTTGTCTTCATCAGGTCCTTCAGTGAGGAGTCCTTCGTCGTCTTGCTACTTGCCTCCGTATTGAGGAGGTCCACCTTGTTCTTCGTGAGCCACGAGTGGACATAGAGCGCGTGGGGCATCACCGTCGCGCCCACGATTCCCACCACCAGCAACAGCGCAGTGGATCCAGAAGCGAGTGGGATGATTGAGCCGTATCCGACCTGCGCGAGGTCGGGCTTCACCACGAACATGTTGTAAAATATGCCTGCGACGAGTATGGAGATTAGCAGGGCGAAGTACTGCTCTATCAGGCGGAACCGCCTCGTCATCATCGTCAGCAGGATTATGACATCCAGCGCCCCGAATACAGCCGCGTAAAGGAGAGGTACACCGAAAAGGATGTTGAGCGCTAGCACCGTGCCGAGGTACTCCGCGAGGTCAGTCGCTGCGGCCGCGGCCTCGGCGGCGAGCCAGTACGGGAGCACGTATCGCCTCCTTCCGCGGAACGACTGTCTGACTAGCTCGGGCAGAGAGAAACCCGACGCTATCCCGAGTTTTCCCGAAAGGTACTGCAGGAGCATGGCCATGGCGGATGCGAGCCAGACCACCCAGAGCAGCTCGTACTTGAAGCCGGCACCTGCCCCTATGTCAGTCCCATAGTTGCCAGGATCCATGTAGGCTATCGAGACCATGAGCGCAGGCCCGACCCAGCGAAGGAAGTGCAAGAGGGACTGCCGGGCGCTCGTTGGCTGTACCGTCTTTTCCCGAGGAATCTGCTCCGGAGGGGTCAGCCGCTTGCTCCACGGTAGCTTCATGCCTCCGAGGTATGTAGAGTGACAGATATAAGTTTGATGCGTCTAACATATCTCGTTTCTCCTATATGATGTAGCGTCATCAATCTGCGCTAGTTACACCTAAATCAGAATC
>JASHPO010000087.1 GCA_030038075.1 Nitrososphaerales archaeon
AATGAAGTTTGCTCGGTCAAAAGGGACGCGAGTGTTGCATTGAGATTGGTGTATTGCACGGATACGTCGTTAGAGGACGACGACAGACCTGTCAGGTTCCCGAGCGATTCTACTTGACCAAGTGCGGCCGAATAATCGTCAGCCGGAACCCGAATGACCGCAATCGAACTCGTATTGCTATAAGATGAATAGGCCACATAGCCTCCAAAAGCATAGGCAATCGCGCTAGCCTCATTCAGCGCGTTGAACGTAGAAGAGACATCAATTGTGACATTACCGAAGAATTCAATGTCCCCGCTGCTCGGTTCCTGAGAAACCGTGGTCGTGATCTGGGTATTCGTATTATCTTGCGCATTTGAACTCGGGTTAACCTCAACGGTATTGGGTTCCGTGGCTGAACTGACCACAGTGGTTCCAGCAACCATGGTTGTCACTTCAGTTTCCGACGTGGCGACTGCTGCACCATTGCTTGCGACATAGTTGACTGGAGACCCGGAACTCGCACCCGTGGTGGAGTCGGGTAGTTGCGTTGCACTGGTTGCCAGAGCGTCTCCAACGAGGCCGACTGCAATTCCTCCCACAAATATCGCTACCACTACATACATAGCCTTCCTAGAAAGCGAGGTCGTCAAGTCGACTTTGGGAGTTTATCAACGGATATTTCAGACGAATCAAAAGAACAACTGTTCTAGAGATCAGAACAGCCGAGCTAGATTCGTACGACCCGAAGAAAAGCATTGGCGAGCCGATAACATGAAAGCTCTAGGCTGAGAAAACCTAAAGCTACCAGCATTCCGAATTGAAAGGCGGCAAAATGCAAAGCGAAAGCGAAAATGAGAAAAAGTGTAACCACAGCCGCTTTACCCGATGAAGACACGAAGGAGGTCAGCCAGTGAAAGCCGTGCAGGAATCTAGTATTCCTGTTGGAAATCGACTCCTTGATGTTGTCGATGTACCTAAGAACCTTCGAGGTCTTTATTCGCATTATGCGGAAATTTTCTCTGAACGATGTTTTATCTTTTTGCTTCTGCAGAACTTATCTAAAGATCCAAAACGCTCGGATCTAGATTATTACGACGATCATTGTAGTAAGGATGAATGCAGGAACTAGAGTGTAAATCCATTCGTGATGTAAAATAACGTTCTTTCTGATCTTCGGCCAGAACTTGTCGCCAAGGAAATCCACCGTCAAAGTTACTGCTAGTATCGCAATTGTGTATGCAAGATTATCGTATAAGCCTCCCCAGACAATCTGAATGTAGCCTAGTAACAACAACCCCAGGAAGATGAAATATCCGATCGGCACTATGAAGTAGATGCATTTGTGATGAATCCTGTGCCCCTTGATATAGAAGGGTTTTGCAAATCCCCTCTTGAACATCGCCGTACCCAGTTTGTCAACAATGACCGTCGTGAAGAGGATGGCTCCGAGACTTACTACGACACCTGCAATGAAAAGCTCAGGATGAGGAATCCTTGGGGGCGAGGGGTGTCCGAACCTCAGGCTCATGATCCTACATTAGAAACCAATCAGTAATTAGAGATTACTGATTTGGAATGCTTTCCAATCTCAAAGGAAGCGCTAGCCTCCTCATTCGGCCTTGGCATAGACATTCGTGAGTGACCTAAAGCCAAGCTTGGCGTAAAAGTGCTTGGCAATCTCATTCTGGCTGGGGAATTCTGCGGTTATGAGATCCGCACCCATCTTGACGAGTTGATCGCTCATAGCTGTGAGAAGCTCCTTCCCGAGGCTACCGCGCCGGAACTCGGGAAGTATATAGAATTCCACTATTGCACCCTCCTTCCTTGGCTCGTAAAATACCCTGTCGATGATGTCAGCCTTCACCAACCCTACGACCTTTCCTTGATTAAGGGCGACGAGAACAGCCGAGTTCGCGCTTTTCATGGCTTGCTCCAGTGCCTTGACAGATTCTGCTTCTACACTCGCTATAGTCTTCAAAAGAGGATCGAACTCACCGTTCAGTCTCTTGAGTCGTGCCAGCAAGTCCGAAGCCCTTTCTACGTCTTCCTTTCTGATGGGGCGGATTGCAACTCCGCTTTTTTTCTTCAACGAATTGTTCGTGGATTTTGCCATTCGGATCACTACTTTATCTTTCTGTTCGCCACGGATAACGGCTCGATAAAACTAGATTTCTGGACCGCATTGATCATTTTCTTGGACTTTTCTATGACTTCCTTTGCACGCTCGTGTATTTGTTCTCTGCTCATCTTTACCCGCGCGATCCCCATTCTCACGCACTTTTCACCTACTTCGGCCGCTACCTGAGGATAGATATCCCAATCCATCATAGTCGGCAAGATGTGTTCTTCGGAGAGCGTGCCTTCCTCTTCTGTATATCTCGCAAGCTCCCTTGCCGCAGCGATTATCACTTCATCAGGGATTGCTTTTGACCTTACGTCGAAGACTCCTCTGATTATCGAAGGAAATATCAGACTGTTGTTGACTTGGTTTGGAAAGTCGGATCTCCCAGTCGCTATGATCCTCGTCCCTGCTTTCTTCGCTTCTCTAGGAAGTATCTCGGGAACTGGATTCGAAAGGGCGAAGAGAATTGCGTCTTTGTTCATTCTTTTCAAGGTGCTGGGAAGGAGAGTATGAGGACCTGGTTGCGAAGCAGCTATCAACGCATCGGCTCCGTCTGCGGCCTCGTCAATTCCGCCTGTAACCATATCGGGATTCGTGTGCAGCGCAAGCTCGTACTTCCATTTGTTCTGGAGCATCAACTGGTCCATATCTTCGCGTTCGGAGTAAAGTATCCCCTTAGAGTCGACGAGCAGCAAGTTGTCTTGACGAAAACCGGCCGCGATCAGAAGTTTTGCCGCCGCGATGTTTGCCGCTCCGGCTCCCATCAATACCACCTTTGTCTCGGAGATTTTCCTGTTCGTCAGGATCAAAGAATTTAACAACCCCGCGAGAATCACACCCGCGGTTCCCTGCTGATCGTCGTGCCACACAGGAATAGATAGCCTTTCGCGCAAGCTATCCAATATCTCGAAACACTTTGGCGAAGCGATGTCTTCCATGTGGATCGCCCCAAAAGCTGGTTGGATTTGACAGGCGAGGTTTACGATTTCCTCCGAGGTGTGGGCATTGACGGGAAGGGGTATGGCGTCAACTCCTCCCAGATACTTGTAGATTAGCGCCTTTCCCTCCATTACGGGCAATCCTGCCTCGGGGCCGATGTCTCCCAGACCGAGAACTCTGGAACCGTCAGTCAGTATGCAGAGTGTATTCCATCGGTTCGTGTACTGGAACGATAGGTCATGGTTCTTTGCCACGGCAAGACTGACGGCGGCGACTCCTGGTGTGTACCAGATGGAGAAATCATCAAGGCTCTTTACGGGAACTTTTGGGAAAGTTTGCATCTTTCCTTCATAGTGTTTGGAGTAAGCAATCGCAAGCTTTGAGACATTTTGTCTCTGGTTTTTTGCAGTCTTTGACAATATTTCATTCCATCTTCAGTTGTTGAATCACGATGAAATTTCAATGATCAGGTTTTCGCAAGCAGGCGACTCCATCGGTATTTAACCGATATTGTATATTCGAAAGCTGTGGAGTGATCGTCGAACTTGTATGGTTATATGGATGTAATGTGCCTTATGATCCGTGATTTAGCTTGGTTTCGTACAAATTCAAAAAAGGAGATTTCGTGATAGTCGATCAGTCAGGAGAGCCTGCAGAATTCGAAATCATTTCTTCACAACCCGGAGGAAAAGGATTGAAATCCGGCATGGGCTTCTGGTATGACGCGCGAGAAGTCTTGACCGGAAAGACAAAGACCATCTCCGAGGATGAGATTTTACGGCGGGCGACCCCAGTTGACAACTCCGCTAGACTCTTCGGAAAGGAAAAATGACCGGAAAAAAGAATTCCAGATCTGCGTACCTCCTGTACGACGCCGACTGCGGTCCATGCACAAGTTTCATGAAGGTAGCCCAGCGCCTTGACTACAAACGGGAAATCATTCCCGTTGCACTTGAAAATCCGTTTTCGCAAGACCTGGTCGGAGATAGACTTTCACGGGAAGAAATGTCCAGGTCCTTCCATCTGGTACGGCTTAACGCCGACGGAAAGCAAGTATTCAGCGCCGGCGATGGACTGATACACCTTATCGAATATTTCCCACTGGGAAACTTTGCTTCGCCTTTGTCACGAATCAGGGCGTTCAGAAAATTTATGAGCTGGAGTTACCTTCAGGCAACGCGATTGCGGAAATCGTCCTGTTCCCTAGATCAGCCGTAGGGGGACTGTGTTTGTCTCTCAGGCGTCTCTGGCAGTGTCCTTCGAAGAACAACCTCGATGCTGAAGTGTTCTTTTGACTCAGTGCGCGTCGTTTCTTTTCCTGTGTTCACAACCTCTTCCTTTTGTGCAATCGTTTGTGATGACTCTTTGGCGGGCGAAACCCTGATACTTTCTAGCTCTGTTTTCGTTGAAATGAACGAACTGGGAACTCGCAGTTCGATATAGCGGGGTGACCTCTCCAGGAATTTTTGGACCTCCGAGGCAACCTTCTTGTCGTCGGTGCTCGCCTTTATCCAGTAGATCACTTCCTTCCCCTTCATATTCGGCGTGGGCATTGTTCGAGTTTCGAAGCGATCGGCCTCAAACTGGACGCTGTCGAGGAAGACGAGTACCATGCGATCATCTACCCGGACATTGCACTAATACATTGCGCTATGCAAACGCGAGAGGGTGGACTGGGAAAAAGAGAATGAAGAATATCACCGCCGCTACAAGCCAGACGAACATCAATGTCCTTTGAAGCTTCGGGCTCTCGGGAGCGATGAAGGTAATAGCCATCGGGATTCCCAGCGCCAAGCCAGGGTCTACATTCACGAAGTAAAACGGATACACGACCCTCTGGTATGCAAAGTACTCGAACAACGTCGGGGCGTAGGTTCCGAAGATCCACGCCCCTACGAATACGTCCAGAGCGGACACTTTGCTGAGCCAGGCTTTGATGATGAGAACCGGAATAATTAGCCAGATGGAGTACCAAATGACGAGATTCCCTATGCCTTGCCAATCGATCGGATGGAGCTCCTTCGTGCTCAATACCGTGCCATTGGGGCCTGTAGTGGTTACCGTAACTGTGGTCACGTAATACGGCTGTGGGTTTATGTCGAAAGGCAGTATCCACATCCAAGGCAGGTAGACCCAAGGGTCGGTCTGGATATCCTGCTGGGTCACTTTGAGGGAAGTGTGGTAACTGAAATAATAAGCGAAATTCTGGAGAGGATTTGTCAGGAGTCCACTGTTTGAAGTCGATGTCGTCGTGGTAGTTACCGTCGAGTTATTCACCGGATTTACGACGACAACCGTGCTGACCGTTTGTACGCTAGATGTGTAAGGATGGTACGCCGCGTCGTAAGCCCAGAGCGGCAATGACACAGCAAGGGTAACTATGACGACAAACATCAAGAATTTCTTCAAGCTCGGCCCCGATAGGAGCTTCTTTATCGAATCCCGCTTCGTCGCCCAAATATGGTACAGGAAGAGCACGATGAGGAAGTATACCCCCCACTCTTTGCTCAGAATTGAGAGGCCGAACGCCAGCGCCGCCCAGTAATAGCGTTTTTTGAAGTATGCGAGAAATCCCAGAAGGGCAAAAAATATCGGCGGCCCTTCGAGCAGATCGAGCGATGTGTGGATAAAGAAGAGCGTCTCAAATCCTAGCATCGATGCCGCGAAGAGTGCCTTTTCCTTTGAGAAGAAATTCAGCGCAAGCTCGTATAACGCCCAAACACTGAGAACTCCAATTACGACGTAGAATATCCTCCAGCCGAAAAAGTCGTTCCCGAAAAGGTAAATCCCAAGCGCACCCCATATCTTTCCAAAGAAGGGGTGTTCCAGGTTACTGGGTACTAAATTCAGTAGGTCGTTAGCTGCAGGGACGTAGTACGCCTCGTCAAAGACACAAATCTGGCCTGAAGCGGAACCTCCGGTGCAACTCCCCTGACTGGGGAACGACATCGCAAACAGGTGTAGCCCCAGTAGAATCAGCATGAGATGACCGATATTGAGAGAATCGAATTTCCCCTGAACGTACTGCCATGCAGGATCGTAAAAACGAGGAGATCTGACAACTGTTCCTGCAGGTGGTTCATCGGCTGCCTCGATGTTAATCGGGTTTGTCATCTATGAACGATCAACTGTTAGTGATTGTTTTCGAAAATCCCAAAATGCCAATAATTATAGCTAGGTAAATCTGTCGAATCAAGGCAAATGTCTGAGCCACGCCCTGGTGAGTCGGGTTCGGGAATTCAAACCACGTGATTATGATTCCGACGTTAGATAGCTCGAAAAGGTAAAACAACGTCATTGGAATCATCGGAACCAGCGCGAACAGAGGAAGCAGGTCGATGTTCAGTTGCGGCGTCGCGATGTACGAGAACAGTATAAACGCTGCCGAGACCATAAAGGCCCTTACCAACAATGGCTTTGTCCTAAAGAAAATGTAGACCGAAAGCATCGAGGCGACGAGCAGTGCGTAACTGATGTCCTTTGCGAGCATCGAGAACGGATTCTTGAAAATCCAGATGAGAAAGCTATCCTCCAGCCCCCAATTCTTCAGATAGAGGTATCCGGCGAGCCAGGTGTTAAAATTTGCAATCATGAAAGGGCCGTTTAGTGCCGCGATGACAGCACCAGTAATCGCTGAATATGTCAATCTAACTCGGTTGTTTGGGAGTTCCTGCCAGATGAGAGGGAGAAGTACTATTGGGGATAATTTCGTAGATACGGCAAGGCCAAGCGAGATGGCGCTCCATTTCAAGTTGGAGCGCGCGATGAAAAAGTAAAGCGTGAGAACGACGAAAAACGTCTGAACAATGTCATAGTTGTATGCCCCGTAAAAGATCAGCGACGGCGCGAAAATCGAGTAAATCAATTGGCGGTTGTAGCTCAGTCCCAAATACTTCAGAAAGAGGTACATGTAGTGCGCAGTAAAGATAGTAAAGACAAACAGGGCGCCAAACTCGACTACCGCAAAGACGGCAAGACTACCCTGACTTAGCCAACCGCCCAGCCAGAGTATCAGGCCGCAGATCGGCGGATATTCGAACACGTAAGTGACATACGGGATACCGACGACAACTTCCTTGAGTTGCTGCGGCGTCGTCCTGTACCAGAACGTGTCTATGATGTCGCTGTAATAGCTCGGCGAGTTGTTGAACGGATAATGAATCAGCGCGCTGATTATGAAAAAGGTTCCCGCGGCCAGAATGACCGTGGTATACTGCGGGTCCTCGAGCAGTTCTTTCAGCTTGGTCGGGATCCACTGCGGGCCAGGCGACCAGCCAGAGTTTTCTTTCATCACTCACTCATCCGCTATCATGGCCGCAGTCTCTATCAGAAAACAGAATTTCCTCGCATATTAAATTCTAGATTGTAGAACATTTCTTCCGGCGGGCTTGAAGCCGACACACTTGTAGTTTCCGTAAATATATTGATGGTTATTCATGAATTGCGCGAAACTCAAATCTGTCGTGATTGAATCACTTTGGAAATCATGAGAGTTTGGGCAACGTCCACAAGAGCGCTCGCCAAGATTGCCATACGTTCCCCTCCGAGAAATTCTGAGCTCACTCAAAGACCTGCAAAGGAGAGGAACTGCGCCGCAGAAGCTACAACCGAAAGAAAGATCAATATGATTGTCACAACGACAGTTCGCGGATCGGAGTCGTAAGCCATCGAATACTCCGTCATTGTAGGCTTTACGATTTGATAGAGGATCGCACCAGCGACGAAACCGCTCAAAGCACCGCCAATGTGAGCCACGTAATTGACGTCGGGGAGTGCGCTGCTTCCGAGGAATATTATCAAGAACAGAAAGAGAGTGTACACGTTAACGCTTTTTTCCTTGAGCCATGAGAAAGTAATTAGGGCGGCAAATATTCCAAAGATTCCGCCGGATGCTCCCGCGCTGGCGTAAGCCGGTCCCTGCAAAAGAGTGAGAAGGTTTCCTACAACTGCAGTAGAGAAAAAGATTGCAAAGTACCTGGTCTTGTTCAGATTGTCCTCGGTCAGGCGGTCTAAAATCAGCACTGCGATCGCATTAAAGCCGGCGTCGAGCGGCGAATCCGTAACTAGGATTGAGGTGAATAGCTGGTAATACTGGTGAGCGTACACTACGAGCGCGTTGTCCTGCGCTAGGTAATCAGTTGCCGATAGGCAAGAGTTCGTAATCGTCGGCGGGCATACCGTCAAAGCATCCCCAATCAGCCCTACAACCCACCCTGCAAGTATCACGATAGCGAGTAGCCACGCGGGCCTCAGCCTCTTCCAGCTGCCGTCTAGCAGGGCGATTTCACCGGAGCGACTACTGGACTTTTTTCTTCCTTACGACCTTTTCGTCCAGAAGCCCCAGAATTTCATCGCCGAGGCTGGAATTCCCGACCGGGTCGGTGGATACTAGCAAGACGTGATCTTCGTCCACGTTGAACGTGTAAACGTGCACGAGCTCCCTCTTGTCGAGGATGTAACGCCGTCTCCCGAGATACTTGTTCCAGTCGTAGCCCGAGCGGTGCATTGTAGTCCACTGGAGATACAGCTGCTCGGCCTTTGAGGCGGGCTCCAGAGATCTCGTACCAGATCTCATCTCGCCCTTGATCAATTTGCCGTCGGGACCGATGATCGCGGCGAAACGGACCAACGGATTTTGCTTCAGCACGTCCTCGACCGTGGGCATTTGGATCAAAATCAATTTCTTTGGTATAAAAGATAAGTCGTCTCAAGGCGCATTGTGATTCAGCTTAAAAGGTCATGGAAACGGCTCAGACTAGTTAATTTACCCATCATTTATATTCGGGATTCACGAACGAAGATTTTGATATTCCCATGACACGACGTACCGCCCTAATTTCTCGTTCCCCTGTACCTCAAAAACGCCAGCTCATCAGTTCTATTCGCGCCGATACAAAATTTGTAACATTTCCATTAATTCCTCGCAATTATCCATTGAAAACATAGGGGTACCCCCTAGGGGGGAGGGGGCAGCTAGCTAATGTCTTTCGAGTTAAGGCAGGTCTTAGGTACAGGTCTTTCGATCAGGTCTCCACGAAAAGACATCTCGTCAAACGTCGAGCGAGTCGTTGCCGCATTTCAGAGATGTTTTTGCTTTTTTTGCCGCCGTTCAAGGAGGAGGTCAACATAAAGTTAGGAATCATCGGCGTCCCGATGGACCTCGGGCAGAGACGCCGTGGCGTGGACATGGGTCCCACCGCAATTAGAATCGCCAACCTGAGCGAAAAACTGAAAGAGTTAGGGCACAAGGTGTACGACTTTGGCAATATCGCAGGACCTGACAGATCTTCCGCAGCGCCGGGTAGTGAGAAAATTCGCTACCTTGAAGAGGTCCTGAACGTCTGCTCGAGAGTTGCAGACAGTGTTAGCCAGAACGTGGCGAAGGGTTTATTTCCGGTCGTGCTCGGCGGCGACCAGAGCGTCTCAATAGGAACTCTTGCGGGACTGGAAAGACAAAGGCGGGGCGTGCTCTGGTTTGACGCCCACGGAGATTTCAACACGGAAAAGACCACTCCAAGCGGGTCAATCCACGGCATGGCTCTCGCGGCGGTATTGGGTTACGGCCATCCGAAGCTGGCCGGTTTCCGTGGAATCAAGCCGAAAGCTGTAGAGAAAAACACCGTGCTCATCGGCGGTAGAAGTTTTGATCGCGAAGAGTCGCTAGCACTCGAAAAATCAAACGTCACGGTATACACGATGAGGGAAATCGACGAGCTCGGAATTAGACACGTTATGGAGAACGCAATTGCGGTAGCGAGCAAGGGAGTCAGGGAAGTTCACCTTAGCTTCGACGTCGACGCGGTAGACCCGAACGAAGCTCCGGGAACTGGCACTCCCGTCGTGGGAGGATTAACTTACCGCGAGGCGCAGCTCGCGATGGAGTTGCTCTACGACTCGCAAAAAATTACCTCCGTTGAAGTAGTCGAGGTGAACCCGTTTTTGGACCACGAGAACAGGACCGCCGAACTCGCGGTAAAGCTCATGCTTTCCCTTTTCGGAAAGCAGATCCTCGCGAGAAAACTCACTTCACGGTGACGCACTTTGCAAGGTTTCTCGGATAGTCGGGATCAGCGTTTCTTTCGACCGCCGCGTAATAAGCCAGTAATTGGAACGGGACGACCTCAACAAGGGGATAGAACACCTCGGGAACGCTGGGGATTTTGATCCACCGATCGTATATCAGGTTCGGCTTGTCGGATATGCCGATTATCTTCGCGCCCCGTGCCTTGATCTCATTCGCCCCGGCAAGAGTGTCCACGAACGTCGAGTCGCCGGGGTTGATCAAAATTGCATATACGCCGTCGTGCATCATCGCCAGCGGCCCGTGCTTTAATTCGCCGCCGGAGATTCCCTCCGCGTGTATGTACGTGATCTCCTTGATCTTCAGGGCTCCCTCAATTGCAATCGGGTAGTGAATCCCGCGTCCCAGAACGTAAATGTCGGAGACGTTTCGTAGCTCGTGTGCTATCTTCCTAATCTCAAAAGAAGAGAACAGTATCTCGGAGATGCTCTGCGGAATCTTGTCAAAATCCCTGAAATCAGCGTCAGAAGAAAGCTTTTCGGCCAGTCTGTACAGAGTCGAAAGCTGCGATGTGAAGCTCTTCGTCGCGGCGACACCGATTTCAGGACCGCAGTTGAGCCCTATAGATACAGAAGACTCCCTGACCAGCGTCGAGGTAGGAACATTAACAATAGAGACGATTCTCGCGCCGCCCTTTGTTGCAATGTTGACCGCTTTCAGGACGTCGGCACTTTCCCCGCTCTGCGAGAGAGCGAGCAGGACGGACTGCCTGTCGAAGTGAAGCGGCAAAAATGGCGTCTCGCTGGCGACCAGCGGCTCCGCTCTGATGCTGGCGTACTTTCGCAGGAGGTAGCTGCCGACAAGGGCCGCGTTGTAACTCGTGCCGCTCCCGGTTATGTAGAGGTTCTTCGCGTGCTTCAGATATAGCGAAAGCATATCAAATTCAGGACCGCCCTGATCGGTCCCAACGATCGTCGAGGGCTGCTCGAATATCTCCTTCAATGTGAAATGGGCGTATTCGCCCTTCTCGACGGCCAGCAGATTTTTGGCGAGCTTTATGACGGTTTGCTGTACTGGATTTCCCTCAAAGTCGTAAAGCGACAGGTCCGAGTCGAGAATCGCAATTTCGCCGTCCCTCAAAAATACCGCGTCGCTGACCTGACTTACGAATCCGAGGACATCGCTCGAGATGAAATGGCAGTCCTTGCCGACACCGACTATCAGCGGTTCGTTGTATCTCGCCGCGGCAAGGATGCCGTTGTGAAACATCGCTATGAATGCGTACGTGCCGGCGAGCTCAGATACGGTCTTGAGCATGGCATCCTTCACGTCGCCCGTCAGATCGTAATTCATCTGAAGAAGGTTTGCGATGACCTCGCTGTCAGTCTGGCTCTTGAAGTAATAGCCCTTCTCCATAAGACGCTCCTTTATTTCCAGATAATTGTCAATGATTCCGTTGTGAACGATGGACAATCGGCCAGAGCTCGAGCAGTGTGGATGGGCGTTTGCGGCCGTCACGCCGCCGTGAGTAGCCCACCTCGTGTGTCCAATGCCGACACGGCCAGGAAGAGTATCCAATTTCATAGACGCATTCACGTCGGATACCCTGCCGACACCTTTCCTAATCTGGATCAACTCGCCGCTCAGAGTTGCGATACCCACGCTGTCGTATCCTCTGTACTCCATCTTCTTAAGCCCCCGCACGATAGTCTCGGAGGCAACGCCCGGTCCGCGATAGCCAATGATCGAACACATTTCGTAAGGCCATGCCATTTCCATTTCTTAACACAGATCGAACTTTCAACCAAAAGATTCTACCTACAGAAGAATACTGTCTTCTTTTAATCGAAACTACGAGTGTGACATTGAAATGAAACTGAAAACTTGGATGGATGCAATTACTGACGACACTAACCTCTGGTTGAGGGGCGTCAGGAGTCACGATTCCGGAGACTATCTCGGCGCCTTTAGGCTGTACCTTAACGACGCCGCGGATTGCCTTTCCAAGGGCTCTCTGAACAGGGCAGCCTTAAGCTGCTCCTGCGCCGCGGATTGCCTGTTCAGCTTGGACATGCTTGATGAAGCCCGCCGGTTGTATTACGAATCAGCGCTCCTCTCAAAGCTCAACTCGGAGATAGCAATAGGAAGCTCCGTGAGAGAATCACTGTGGTCGCTTCTGCAAGCCTACGATCGTTTCCTTCTTGCCGGCGATAACAACGAAGCGGAAAAAATCTACCTCAAATACGTCTCGCTCGCGAGGCGCACGAACCCAATTGACGGAGAAGCTGACGCGACAGAGATACTCCGCGCCAGAAAACGCGGATCGAGATTCGAGCCTGACTTGAATCAGCAAAGAGGCCCTACAAAACAAGATCTGCCGAGCGATCTTGCGAGGATTCGCGGTGATGTTGAAAAATTCATCGCATTGAGAAACAGAATGGAAACAACTGCCACAAGTTCGACTCGCCGACCACTGGCGCCGCAAGGAAGGGACGGCCGCATTGAAAGAAGCATTGTTAGTTAATTGGGACACCTATCCGAACTTTACTACCGGCGGTGTCTACACGTGGGAAAAGAGTATTGTGACCTCTCTTTCCGACTGGAAATTTACCGTGATAAATTTCCTGTCAAACCCGAACTGTTCGGGAAAATATTCCGTGCCGTCAAATGTTTCCAGCGTGATGGAAGTTCCGATATTCGGTTCCAACCGATACGAGGAATATCATGGCGACACGAGGACATTTCTCTCAAAGACTACGCGAACCACAGACACCGTAGTCGAAACAAAGTTCGTTCCACTGTTTAGGAGATTTCTCGAAGTTACTCTGTCCGACAAGTCGGATGTCGGCGCAATTCGTGAGATCATAATCAAACTGCATCAATTCCTCGGTGTTTACGACTCGAAGAGATGCCTTGATCATCCGCTGACTTGGGAAACCTTCTTGGGTCTTTTGAGAGCGGACGTCGCGTATGACCAGATGTCTCTAAGAGCAGCACTATCGGCTTTCCAGATGATTCAAAGAAATATCCAACTCCTAGCGATTGAAATTCCGAAAGTCGACCTGATTCACTCCTCGCTTGCTTGGCTCCCCTCTCTTGTCGCGGTATGCGGAAAGGAAGAGAGCAAGTGCCCCGTGATATTGACCGAACACGGAGTGGCGTTCAGAGAGCTACTTCTGTACTACAGTGCATATCTGTATGACGAGCATTCGAAAATGTTCTTCAAAATATTCTCGAAGAACATCGTGCGCACAATCTATTCGGTTGCCGACGTCATAACTCCTGTCTGCAAAGCAAATGCAAATTGGGAGAAATTACTCGGAGCAGATACCAGCAAGATAAGAGTAATTCACAACGGAGTAGATACTCATAGATTCAGGCCGCTTCTGGTCAGCAAGCAAAATCCAAATCCTACCGTCGTGAGTCTTGGTCGAATAGACCCTTTCAAAGATATCATCGGTCTACTGAACGCGATCGACGAGGCAAGAAAATCGATGCCCAATATTAGATGCCTGATTTACGGTTCCGCCATAGATCTTGAATATTCATTGAAGTGTGTAGAGGCTTTGAAGCGTTTGAAACTCGAAGACAATGTTCAATTCATGGGTGCGACCTCGGAACCTGAAAAGGCATACAACATCGCGGACGTAGTCGTTTGTTCCGCGATAACAGAGGGTTTCCCATTTTCTGTCATTGAGGCAATGTCGTGCGGAAAGCCCGTCGTGGCATCTGATGTTGGGGGAGTGAAAGAAGCCCTTGATGGGTGCGGTTTACTCGTAAAGAGCAGGCGACCTACCGAGCTTGCGCAGGCGATTCTGATGCTTCTCAGAAACAAGCAACTGTCAAATCAACTGGGATTCCAAGCAATGAAGCGAGCCAATGAATTTTTCACTCTGGAGCAGTGCATTGCAAAGTACAGACAACTCTACGAAGAACTAACGGAAAAAACGCGATTGATTGTCAAGTCTCAGGAAAGCGAGGTGCTTGCGAAATGAAAGTTTCAAATGCACTTGTCACGGGCGGCGCAGGATTTGTTGGTAGTCATTTGGTTCAAGAACTCGTCCGAAGGGATATTGAAACATATATTCTGGACAACTTCAGCACGGGATCGATTGACAATATAAAAAATCTAGATCGCGATATGGTTCACGTTATCAAGGGAGAGGTCAGAGACGTCAGCCGCCTGATGGCTCGTGACTCTAACGTAGATATCGTGTTCCACGAAGCGGCAATTGCTAGCGTTCCCCGGTCGGTCAACGATCCCATGTTCGTGCATGACGTAAATGTGAATATGTCGCTCGACTTGATGAACTATTGTGTAGCAAACGGAATCAGGAAATTTATCTTCGCTTCCTCCGCTGCCGTCTATGGAGTACTGAGCAGTGAAAGGGCCAGCGAAACAATCGCGCCAAGACCTGCTTCTCCCTATGGCGCTGGAAAACTTGCCATCGAGAATTATCTGCACGCGTATCACGAATCATACGGTTTGGAACCGGTGCTTCTGAGATACTTCAATATCTATGGTCCACGGCAGAAATTCAGTAATTACAGTGGTGTGATTACGATTTTTGCGCGGTCTCTTCTGGAGGGCCTGCCCCCAACCATCAAAGGGGACGGCACCCAAACAAGAGACTTTGTTAACGTGAAAGACATCGTACAAGCAAATATTCTTGCGATGGAGTCCGAGGAAGCCGTGGGCGAAGTCCTGAATGTTGCGACAGGAAAATCGACTTCTATACTAGAATTGTACGGTATTCTTGATGAGCTTGTCGGAAAAAACATCAAGTACAAGACTGCGCCTTCGAGCCCAGGAGATGTAATGAACGGAAACGCGAGCATCGAAAAGATCACGCGAGTGCTCGGCTACCAGCCGCGCGTTACTTTGAGGAAAGGCTTGTCGGAATTGCTCGAGAGCATAAAATCAGAAGCTACAGCTCCAAGTATCCTTGAGGCTTGAAGATTGGCCCAGAAGAGTTCCGACCAAATACCGTTTGAAGCTAGGCTATTTGCGGAAAAGGCGGCGCGTTCGATCGGGGAGATTCAGCAGCACGTCAGTAACCTCGCTGACGTGGTCGTTTTTCTCGAGGTTTTGGGTTATTCTGACGAGTTGGCTAGGAAGAATGGATTTTCAGGACTTTCCGCGCTCGCAAAGTACATCTTTGAATTTCTTGACCTGTACGAGGATGACGAGGATTGGAATACGAATGAAATGGCGATTCGCCGCGTTTCGAGTACTTCGCGCAGAATTATGGAAGGGGTCGGGATGGCCTTCCCATTCGTTGCGGCGATAATCGTCTTGCTGCTCGCAGGTTTTTCGCTGTGGATGTCCAGAATACTACCGCTGGAAATTACGACCGCCTTCATGGGCGGGGTGTTCTTGGGCATCTTGATAACCGAAGGTTCGCTACAAGCCTTCGGGCGGCTGTTCACGTTCTATTACGCGCAGGGAAACATCGGCGAGGCAAAGCGCGCTCTAAGACGCAGTTATGCGATGCTTACTCTTTTTTCCGTCACTACTACCTGCATGCTTGTAGGAATCTCCCTCATAGCAGGCATACCTCTAATCTTGGTCGGGGTGGTAGTGGTTACAATGGTGTCAATCGCGCTGCATCGAACAAGTTACCTGCTTATCTATTCTTTAAGAGAAATTGCAACACTAGTTTTGGCATACTCCGGAGCTCTCACAATGCTGGTCAGCGTATTCTTTCTAACGGGGAGCATCATTCCTGACGTAACTCTAAGGTATTTTGCTTCGCTCGGCGCAGCCTTCGTAATTCTCTCAATTCCGGCGATTTACTTCCATTACAAGATATCCAACATGAACACGATATCGCTTTCATCGAAAAAAGCTCCGAACTTTTATTCCCCGCAAACTATCGGACACACGACGGTCCAATCTAGGATCGGCATACAACTCTGGGAAACGATACCCTTCTTCATCTTCGGAACCTTTACTTTTGTTATGATATTTGGTGATCGGGTTCTTTCTTGGATATTCAATCCTGTATTGTCGAGTATGTCCTTTGTTTTTCCGCTGGCTTTCAATCCTGTTTACCACGATGGGGCAGACCCCGCGCTTCTTGTATTAATGGCCACTACCGTAGTGACGTACGTTTTGATGGCCCCGATTTATGATCAACTAACAAACCTTACTTCAAGAATCAGGGTGTCTGAATCCCGAAAGGTTGATCACTTTCTCAATACGGTGTATGACAAACTGCTGGCAGCCACGCTTCTCACTTCTATAGCTGTTGCTGCGACTTTAAACTACGAGGCTCCGACAATAATGTCATATTTGGGCGCGTCCGCTGTCAGCCTAGGAATTTTCAGAACGGCCACGGTGTCTGATATATTTCTCTCGGTATTCCTGGTCAATGCCATGTTCATGAATCTTGTAAACAAGGTAAAGATTGCCGCGATTGTTTCCTTTGCTTGTGCAAGCATTCTCATCGTAGGCGGAATCCTATTTGGCATGTCGGGCTTTCAAAATATCATCTTTGCGTACTTTATTTCCTCGGTTGTTGCGATGGTTTCGACGACTCTCTACTGCAAGAGTCTTTCCGGGAGGCTCGCGCAGATGTACTTTTCAAGATTTGTCTGATTTTAGAAATAATCTGGAATGAACGAGCCCGAATCTTCTATTTTTTGATTGTCAGACAATTTCAGGAATGAATCGTAAGGAACGTATACTTCGTTCCAATATCTCAAGCAAACGATCTCTCTGTAAGGTTCAAGTTCGATCTTTTCGCCAAGGACTTGATCGCGAATGATAATGTCGGGCTCATTCACACCGGACGCGGCCCGAATTGGACATGATGCGGAGAAACGTGGATTGATTTCGAATATTTTCGGTTCTCCACCAACTATCCTGGACTGGATGTTCAGCGGGCCTCTGGAGCCAAGCTTCATCGCAACTTCCTCCGCTGACTTTCGGACCGTTGAATAGTCCTGCACAAAAGCCTTGTACGTTTGTCCGTGTTTCAAGATTCTCCGCATGGATATCGAAGAAAGAACGCTTGTTCCTCCTTTGTTCAGCACAATGCCCGTTGTAAATTCAGCATCTTTGGCGTCCAGGTACTCCTGCAACACTGCTCTCATCCCGGCCCGTTCTATCGACGCGACAGCCTGATTCAGTTCCTCTTCGTTATTGACAATATGAAACTGTTCGGAACCATGTCCTTCTCTCGGCTTGACGATTACCGGAAAACCAAACATGCGCACGAATTCATTTCGATTGTCTGGGAGTGCTGATTCAGCGCGGGGAAAGTTTTCCTTCTTCAAAAACTCGTAAGTTTTCCATTTGTCTTTTCCAGTAGAGACTATCTCGGACGAATTAGTTATGACGCGTGCGCCGGACTCGTCCTCTATTCTTTCAGCTTCAACAGCTAATGCCATCAATTCCTCGTCAGATCCGACGAAAATTGCTTTGACGGAATAACCCTTGCAGATTTCAATTACCTTGTCAACAAAATTCGGTGATTCGGGAGAAGGAACTAGAATACCGCGGTCCGCCCTGTAAAGGCCTGCGCCAAGAGGACTCATCTCGAGCGCTATAATCTCATAATTTGCGTGCTTGCTTTTTGCGGCATTCGCGAGTTTGAGACATTTGATTATTCCTTCGCCGACGACGCTTCCTGCGGCAGTCACGATTACGCTGACTTTCAATTGATCCACGGCCTGTATTCAAATGTCAGAATTATCATCAATAGGGAAGTTACATTCCTGTTTAATTATCCAGAAGATTCTTCTGGGAGATTATGTGGAGACTTTCTCCCAAATTTTCTAAGCTAAGATACTCAGCAAATCAAACTTTTGGACATTTTAACAAGGTAGTTACACAGGAAAAATCTAGGATAAGATTCGTAGTTTTAGTGTTATGTATCCTACTCTTCTCTCCACTTGCGTTGAGCTCGATTCACGTACATCTCAAAAGTGACGCTCAAACGGGAAGTCCAATAGGTGTGGTAATTCCGCTATACACGTACCCGGGAAACACATGGAGTGCTGTTATTCAGGCAAAAGAGGCCTACCCAAGCGTACCATTCATAGTCGTAATCAATCCAGCAAGCGGACCCGGTTCATCTCTCGACTCCAATTATGCTCAGGGAATAGTCCAACTGCAGGCTGCTGGGATCACAGTTCTTGGTTATGTCGATACCGCATTCGCTTCTGATAGTCTTTCTTCAGTAGAATCCAACGTGAATCTCTACAGTTCGTGGTATCACGTTAACGGTATAATGTTCGATGACATGAGCAACGCCGCGGCTGAGGAAAGCTATTACGCGGCTTTGAACGCATATGTAAAATCCATAGGTATGACCTTCACGATGGGAAATCCGGGAGTACTCGTTCCCAATGCTGAGGTGGACGTCTTCAATCTCCTGGACATCTATGAAAGCAGCGGTATTCCCGCCGCTTCAAGCCTCACATACAACAACAGATATCCTGCTTCAGATTTTTCATTTATGGCGTACGGCGTTTCTTCATTTAATACGTCTCTCTTACTGGGAACGACGAACGAAGTGAGCTACGTCTACGTGACCGACGCCGGTCTCCCAAATCCATACGATACACTGCCCTCTTACTTTACGAGCCTGATCGCAGGGTTAGCTTCTCTTGACTCGTCGCCAACCATAACTGTTCAGTCTGTCTCGGACGGTAGTTCATTCAACGGAATGTGGACCACGATCCAGTCTGGCGGAAACACCGTTGCCTCCGGCTTTACACCTTTGACTTTCACGGGAACCATTGGAGAAGAGTACACAGTTTCTGTAGCAAATTATCAAAACTATATCTTCACCAACTGGCAGGACGGCACAACCACTCC
>JASHPO010000088.1 GCA_030038075.1 Nitrososphaerales archaeon
GCTCTGCTACGAAAAAGAGGGAGATAACTGCCACCGCAACATAGTGCGCGAACTGATCGAGCACCCCGGAAAGCTACAAAAGCGCAAACCTAAAACCGATTGATTGAAGAATGTCCTCGTGAGATCTTGCCATCTGCGAGCGAGGGGTCTTGCTAACGTCCACGAATTTGATATCTGCCCAGGCTTTGCCCGTCGGAGCCCGCTTCCCATAATAAGTACCGCGGAAGATGAATTCGATATCCCAATGCGGTGGCAGTTCCGGGAACCTCGCGATGGTATAGACCTAGCTGCCCACCTTGGGTTCAGAAAGTGTAACCTCGCTTGTCTTGATTTCAAGCTGTTCTTTCAGAATTCGCGTTGCAGCTTCTTGCGGCGACTCCCGAATAATCAGGTGCGACGAGGGAAGCATCCAGCCCTTGCTGTGCGTCTGGGCCCTTTCCTTCATCCAGAGCTCCGATGTGGTCCCACGGCGCACTGGGATTCAAGTGACCCATGAGCACTTCTTTCGGATTATTTTCTGGGGACAGGATCAAAAATGACGAAAGGCAAAAGCCGCCGTCCGGTACCTCCTTCATGCGAAACGACGGGAGATTTGCCTTGCCGGTCGTAATCGATTTACCCTTGTTGAACGCGGCAAACTTTCTTTCGGTTGTCATATTCCATCCGAGCCAAGTGGTTCGTGAAATAGTTAGCGCTAGTCTGATCGCTTGATTTTGGATTGCAATTAGAGCATTCCAGTCCAGACGGTCTCCAGTCGGAGAAGGGATTTGAAAGAAATCTGCAGGGAATTTCAGTTCTCCCATTCTACGAGTTGGACTTGAAGAGCTCGTTGCCAAGATTAACCTTGAATTAAAGACTCTGGGCTAGTGGGGAGTATGGTGCAGCGTTTGTACCTACGGGCTGCCGATTACGTGACCTTTTCTCTTCGCTTCCAGAGCGTTTAGCGAAGTCACGAAATCCTCTGTGCTCGTGGCAGCATCGGACGAAGTTACTATCGACACCTTGACCCTCCACTCGTCGAGCTTCAGGTAATCCGCGCCCTGCCTGCGGTATTCCTTCCAGTACCTGAACAGGCCAGCGAAGGCCTCCTCAACCGCGCTCTGCGTATCTGCGACGGCCTGCTTGTTTCCGTCCAGGACTTCAAGCGGCGGACTCTCGGCCAGGGCAATTACTGTGATGTAATCTTTGGGCGACCTGTCTCGTGGGATTTCTTCCTGCTTCATAACCTGAGCGATGTACGGCTCGATCCTGACGCTGACTGACAGCGGCGGACTGCCGGGGATGATAAGTCGCATGTCCTTCCCAAAGCCCCTGAAGCGCTCCCTGATCATCTCGGAGAGCTTGCTGCTCTGGAAAGATGCTACGAGAAACTGACCCAAGAGATTCTCTAGGTCTTTGTCCCTGTTCTCTCCCGGATAAGCTCCGGAACCGGAGGGCGACGACAATGACAATTTCTCTATATGCTGTCTACGGAGCCTTGTCGATGAGCTTCAAAGATCCAACGTTGAATACCACGTTTGCGGCATACACTGTTGGATCCGCGACCAGGTTCCTGTTCGCCTCACACAGAGGCAGGAGCTGCTCCACTTCCTGTGATTCGAGTTCGGATTTTACTTCGGACATGGTGGTGTATGAGGGCTCAAACTCTTAGTTAAGAATTCCGCTCGTAGAACATAGAACAGTTTGTAGATAGTATGAATTGCCGGCTCCGAAGCGCCAGAATATGGGTTTTTTCGTACCTGCACTCTCAAGAGAGACACAGGACACAGCCCTCCCTCCCCTAGGGGGTACCTCATTGATTCCATTGAATAATTGCAATGAGCCAATTGGAATCATACAAAATTTGTACTTTTGTTTTTTGCGCTTATTACGTAAGAGTGGTACCGAGTTAGGGCAGTTCAAACGAGTCTCTGTTTCGTACATTACAAACGAAATCGGGGTTCGATCTCGCTTATAGGGGGTGAGTTATTTAATTAAGCCAAAGTATATTTACGTCCAGTCGCCGCGCTTCAGCCTCGACGAAGGGCTTTGCCACTGTGAACGCTTGAAAAGTTGCTAAAGCCAAAGAGACGGTTGTTATTCACGGTGGGAACCTTCAGGATGTGTAGCATTCTCATTCGCTAGTTAAAATATAGCGGACTGGAATATTTTATTCTCGTAGAATACCGCTTTGAAGGTGGGATCGCCATCCTAACCTTAGTCCTTCCCAGCGAGGCCTTTCTCTGGCATCTCTTGGAGCAATACTTTCTTCTTTTCATTGGAACTAAACCTGTGATGGCAAGAAGCTCTCTACCACAAAAATTGCAGTACATTTCTTTCGTCGGCTCGCCTCCGCAATTCGGTTTTTCTAGTTTTTGTGAAATCATGTGCCACAACGTCTAGTTAGTAGCCGGCGAATATACACAGTTTCCGAATACATTCCCAAATCTTTGCGAAATTAATCTTCGATCTACGCCAACATCGTTCGCGCCTTCAGGAAAGCGGGCAGGCGTCGATACAACTTTATGGAAGAATTTCGCTTGGGAAAGTAGATTGAAGTTTATTGGATTTTTC
>JASHPO010000089.1 GCA_030038075.1 Nitrososphaerales archaeon
TGATGAATTGATGAAAATCCTTAAATTGTAAGCTAAAATCTTGCCGTTCTATGCTCGTAAGGTCAAAAAATACGCAGGGAATTGGAACTACTATTATCGCCGTTATAGTGATCGTAATCATCGTGGTAGCAGCTGTAGGTGTCTATGTTGCAACACTGCACACTTCCAGCACAACAACCACCAGTAGTACGACTACGTCCACAAGCACCTCTACTACGTCTTCGTCTTCGTCTTCGATTAGCACGAGCACTAGCTCATCATCCAGCACGTCATCTAGCTCGTCGACTTCGAGTTCGACTTCCTCTTCCATAACGCCATTAGATACAACCCCAATGAAGGTTGCATACTTGACTCCAGACTTGGAAACCTCCGGTTGGCCTTATGCGATTAACGAGAACGATCACCTTCTAACATCTCTCGATCCTAACGCGCAATTCAGCTTTTACCCCAGTTCCCAGACAACAATGTCAGCGCTTGTTTCCGGAGCAGTGCAAGTGGCGGTCGTGCCTCCAACTAACGTGTTCTCCTCTTACGCCGCCGGAGCCAATAACATTACAATTGTTGCTCCGGACCTGATTGGTCTGACTTACCAAGTGTTTGTTTCGACTCTGTCGCCGTACAAGACCATGGCAAACCTTGTGGGCAATTGGTCAAAAGTAACCTGGTACAACACTGGCGCTGGAGGAACAGGAGCAATCATAGCGGATCTGGTTGGCGCCCAATATAATTTGGTTCCCAATTTCGTAACAGTTAGCTCATTCACTACAGGAGTTGAAAACGTAATTGCCGGGACGATCACTGCGGGCTGTTTGAGCGTGACAGCTCTCCAGACTTACAACGGGCTATACAGGACTCTTGAAAACGCGTCGGCCCCAAGCTATCTAACTGGTGCTGTTATTGCAACGACCAACTCTTTCGTGGCCGCCCATCCCGACGCAGTTCTCGCCGCTATAGAGGCGAACGAAGAGTCCTATGCAATAGGAAACGCCAACGTGGGCAACTCGACGGTGAATCTGTTGCTAAACGAATTTCCGACGCTGTCTGTTGATGGAGCACGTGTAGCGGTGGAGACGATTCTCACCAGCAATGTAGGCAATATAACTGAGATGCAAGCCACTATAAACGCTGACTTCAAGTACGGCGGCCTCTCGGAGAATCTAACAGCAACCAGCTTGATCACCCAAATTCCCAACTATCCAAGTATCATAAGTTGGACTCACTAGTAAACGACTAATTCAAACATACCTCTCCAGTGAGCAAGCGAAACTGGAGGGCTCACCCTCTTTCCGTTTGCGCTTGGTATTTCCCGTGCTTAGAGTTTACACGCTATGTTCTGTGATTTGCGTTCGATCGATTTATTCTGAGGAATAAGTAACAAAGCGCATTCGACTATACGCTTCTATTTGAAAGTTATTTAGGCGGGAATGGGCGGAGTACTGGGTTTTAGCGAGCCGTCCATAATCGACTCAACAGGGAACCCGTCGACATAACTCGGAAGAGCGGGCATCCCCCAGTAAGGATGGCCCCGCATATAATCTACCATTGGAGCGCTGGCAGGGAGTCTCTGAACGTGGTCGTATTCAGGATCTGTCATCATTCGATCCTCATGGTATAGTTCCACGCGATTTCCTTCTGTGTCTCTAAAGTAAATTGAAAAATCGGTCGGCGTGTGCCTTCCAGGTCCGCATTCGATCTTGTCCCTGTATCCTGACATTGTCAATGTATCGCACGCCCGAATGATACTTGGCCAATCCTTAACCCAGAATGCAATGTGATGATTTCTCGGTCCAGCTCCGCGCAGGAAACCTAGATCGTGATTCCCCTGTTTCCGACGAATAAACATACGCTGTACTACACCTTTCCCATCTATCATATGAGAGCTTGAAGCAAATCCGAGATCTTTGACGTAATAATCAAACTCTTTGTTCGTTTCATTTGTGTAGTTTGTTATGTGATCGATTCGCATGACTTCGATTCCTCGGCGATAAGCTGCTTTGCCGATAAGGGCGTCTGCGTGCTCCATGGAATGATAAAATTCTACGGGAAATCCAGCAGGATCTTCAACTCGAAGCGCCTCTCCTTGTCCCTTCTCTTGGCCTTCGGGGATCTTGCGTGTAGGAAGACCCTTTTCCCTGTGTAACTCGTAGAGACTGTCCAAATCCTCGGGCTTGGAAACTCGCAGCGCATAGTGCCCAATCCCGATGCTGTCTGCTTTTCTCAGGGTCAGGCCGTGGTGGAACGGTTCATCGATTCCTCGAAGATAGATCCTTCCGGGTTCTCTCTCTGTTTCAACCATTCCTAAAACGTCAACGTAGAAACCGCGAGCACGCTCTAGATCAGCGACGCGAAGTTCGATATGTCCTGTGTGGAGAATCGAGAAAGGCAAAAGATGCACCAACGCCCTATTGCAGATAAGTATCCTCTTTCTTCAGGGTAAGTTCGAATTTCTTACCCGAAAGCTCTTTGAAAAGTTCGGCGGCTCTCTCATGCTGCAACTTGAAGGTGTTGATGAAGAAGGCCTTGCAAAGTTCTCGGAGCTCATTTGTGGTCGCGTATTTTGCAAGGATGTATTGTCCCAGTCGTATGTGATAGTAGTCTATGAATGTGTGAACATTAACAAAGAGCAAAGCCTCGTTGGGGAAATTGTAATACTTCACCAGAGCTGGCCTCGTCCTCTGGCTGCTCCATGGGTTCTCGATCTCCGCAAGCATAATGCATCCCATTAAAAGTGGCGGCCCATCTCGTACTACCTGGAATCTGTTGAGTGTCTTAATGTTCTCTTTAGTTACTGGCGACATTGGCGATTTTGCCATTCTTTCCGTGTAATTGATCGCAGTCCGAAGCAACTTTTCCTCGGGAATCCCCAGTAACTTGATGTTCATTATTTTGTCCATTTCTTGATGTGTTTGTTCATCAAACCTCCACCAAAGAATCAATTCGCGGAGGTCCCTCTCGTGCTGCAGGTAGGCGTTCCCGAGACCTATTGCACCTGCGGTTTCACCCGCCTCCACATTGCAAAACCTCCTCATGCAACAAACCTGATAATCTTCTAAGCTCATCTCGCCTTTTGCCACGAGCTCGCAGTTTGTCGGATTTGGATACCAAGGTAGACCCATGCTGTCCTTTCGATCGTCTTCCCACCACTGTATGAGGTCCCCGACCAGGCCCGCCCCGGGCATATCCTGCCACTCCTTCCAGCCCTTCGAATAAATACGAGGCAACAGGGGAACTTGTGACCAGACTGCTCTCTCTTCTTCCATCTCCGAGGCTTTCTTTATTGCATCTTGCATAGAGTACTTTTCAAAAAGAGGATTGAACTTCCAAGGAAGCAATTCCGAAGACTGCATGCCTTGCCTTAGTCAGCGAATAAATAATAAGCATTCCTACCGCACTACACCAATTTCATCCAAAAACACAGTGTCATTCGGAAGCACGTGAATCCGCGATAGAAACAGACCAAAAATGGGTTTAAAAACAACAATTAATGGAAGCATTCCGGGAAGCCCAAGTGAATTTCAAAATACTGTCTAACGAAGAAATTAATGATCGCCTTCACATGTCTGATGTTCTGCCGATCGTCGAGCAAGCGTACATCAGAGCTGCTGAAGGCTCCATAATATCTCCTCCCCGTTTGAGCGCAGACATCGGAGACAATAACAAGTTTATTTTCACCGTGGGTGCGTCAAAAAAAGATCGCATAGCTGGTTTCAGGTTCTATCCCACAATACCTGTGCACGACCCTACAAAGTCTTCAGCTGACAGAGATCAACTCATGCTGGTTCTGGATAGCACAAACGGGGATTTCAAGGGGATCATATTTGGAAAGCGGTTCGGTAGCATAAGAACTGGAGCAATCGGCGGCGTTGCAATGAAACACTTGTCACGCAAGGACTCGAAGAGCATTGGGATTATCGGGTCTGGAAATGAAGCGAGAACTCAACTTGAAGCTGCCGTAAGCATACGGCCGATAGAATCGGCGAAGGTTTTCAGCTTAACGTCGAATCACAGGGAGAGCTTTGCTCTTGAAATGAGGCAAAAACTCGGGATTGATGTTAGGGCAGTAGATTCTGCGAAGGAAGCGGTTAACGATGTAGATATCTTATCTTGTACTACGACTAGCAAAAAGCCAGTCTTCGATTCGGATTGGCTCGAACCTGGGATGCACGTTAACAGTCTGCACTCACTGCACGAACTAGACGACAAGGCTTTGGACAGGAGCCAAGTACTTGTCAGCGGCTCTCTTGTTCAAATGAATTCAGATCCAGCCTACGAAACTATTCTCTTTGGAGAAAACAGAAAGCGATGTGTCGACCTTAGAGACATCATAACCGGAAAGGCACCAGGTCGCAAGTCCCGGAATGACATAACTCTCTTTCTTTCCACTGCGCTAGCTGGCTCGGAGCTATTGGTCGCCGACTATGCGTTGACTCACTCTTGAAAAAAAACGCTCGTTTTACTGTGAATCAGACGATATCTCTGACAGAAATGTTTTAAATTCCAGAAATGGGAGAGGGGCAAACTCTCTCGCCGAGAGAATCATAGATGAGGGCCAAGATTCTAGTATCAAGAGTAGCAATTTTTGTTGCGATTCTTGCTCTATGGGAAATCGTTCCTTACTACAGGATTCTGAACCCGCTATTTGTCAGTCCTTTGGTTAAAGTCGTGGAAGCTCTTCCTCAGGTAGTAAGGGCAAACAATGCACAGATTCCGGGCGGAATTCTGTACAATTTCGGATATACGATGTTTGAAATTTCCGTTGCACTTGCCCTGAGTATTGCCATTGGGTTAACGATAGGTTTTTTGATCGGCTACTACCGGATTGTTGCAGATACTTACGAGCCTTTTGTGTATCTGCTTCACGCCCTGCCAGTCATCATCATCTATCCGATTCTCTATCTGACGGTAGGCGTCGGCTACGAGTCCAAGATTCTGCTTGGGCTGTTTTTAGGCGTATTTCCGATGATAATCAATACTGCCGCGGGGTTGAGACAGACGAAGGAAAGTCACGTCAACATGGCAAAATCGTTGGGGGCAAACCGTCTTCAAATAATGACAAGAGTGTTGATTCCGTCAGCAGCACCCAGCATTATGAGCGGAGTGAGACTTTCACTTGGAAGCGTGACAGTTGGAGTAATATTGGGAGAGATTCTCGTGGCAAGAAGAGGGTTGGGAGTGATAGTTACTAACACAAGCCAATACCTTTCGCAAGTACCTGAAATGTACGACGTGATAATACTCATAGTTGTTATTGCCTACACTCTCTATATTCTCATTGCTCAAGTAGAGAAAAAATTGATTCCATATGAAAGTAGATAGACGCACTATATTAGTGAGAACGCTGCAGGTTCTCACCGTTGTAGCTTTTTTTGTCGCCTGGCAGCTGCTGGTGGTCAACAAGGTACTGACGCCACTTCTTTTCCCTACCCCGGTTCAATTTGCAAAAGGATTCTATCATGTGTTGACTCTATCTATCGTGAAACAGGAAGTGGTAGACTCGTTGGAAATAACGTTCTCTGTCTTTTTCGTATCCCTCGGAGTTGGTATCGTTTTAGGATTAATTATTGGGAGCTCTTCGTACCTTAAGCAAGTCCTTGACCCCTATCTTGTGTTAATTAATACTATACCGAAAGCTGTTTTTTTACCTGCTCTCTTTTTGCTTCTCGGAACTGGCTTTTCATATCAATTTTGGTTTGGTTTTCTAATCGCTCTTGTGCCAATAACGCTGAACATCATGTACTCTGTTGCAACGGTTCCAACCTCTCTAATAACTGCCGCGAGGTCAATGGGCGCATCTACTATGACCATTTATCGCCGGGTCGTTATGCCCTCGATAACTCCAACCTTGCTCGGGACGGCGCGATACGGCTTTGCGATTGTCTTCGGAAGTATCCTAGGCGCGGAGCAGTATGTCGCAAATGTGAATTATGGAGGACTGGGATACCTAGTCGTGAATTTCACGGTTGCTTTCTCAAAGGTTCCAATTTTTGTTGTTGTCGCGATTGCATCTTTGATTTCAACCGCGGCCTTTTTGACTCTGCTAGGAATTGAAAGATGGGCTATTAGATGGAAACGTGTAAGTCTAAGATAGTCCAATGGAGAATAGTCCGATGTTTCGGAAAACTTCAGAAAAGCCTCGATCCTAAAAGCTAGTTCTACAACCAGCTGCCGTAAGAAAAATTGTGATGGATAGTTGATGCCTAGTGTCCCACCAAATGGTTTGATAGTTTGCGCACCGAATTCAGAAAAATAAAAACGACAATCGAGATTTAAATACTTAAATAGCATTCTGAAACAGCGTTTGCGATGCATTACAGAAGGTCAGGTATAGGCAGAACGATTATTGTTGTTGTCGTAGTCGTTATTATAATAGTTGTAGGTGCGGTAGGGTATGTTGCATTGACGGCCTCTACGAGCACGACCACTCCAATCACAACATCTTCAACCACCACGCCATCTTCAACGACTACATCTCTTGGTTCGCAGACGACTTCTGCGACTGCTCCAACGAGCACTTCCAGTTCTACTTCTACTTCTTCTTCGACCACCACATCGTCAATTTATTCCGCCACGGTTCTTGATACGACAGCGTTTACTTTTGGTGGTACGAATCCATCCGGTACCACCACTTCAGTTCCGGACGCTTTGATGCAGAAGGATAAAATCTTGCAACAGTTCGATCCTAACGCGCAGATCTCGTTCTATCCGAGTTCTGCTCTAACAATGAGCGCCTTACTTTCCGGCTCCATCCAAGTGGCCTATATTACGACGACCACTGCCTTGGCCCAGTTCGCGTCTGGAGTCAACAACATAACGATCATAGCGCCGGATGTAGTTGGACTGCAGTATCAGGTATTTGTATCCACGCTATCGCCCTACAAGACCATGGCAAATCTGGTCGGGAACATATCCAAAGTTACTTGGTACTCTACCGGTGCTGGAGGAACCGGCGCTGTATTAACAGATGTTGTCGGTGCACAAGAAGGATTTACTCCCAATTTTGTGACCGTATCCTCTTCCGCTGTAGGTGCAGAGAATGTAATCGCTGGGACGATCACAGCTGGAATAGTAAGTATACCATTCCTTACGGCGTACTCCGGACTCTACAGGGTTCTCGAGAATGTAACCGTTCCACCGTACTTGACCGGCACTGTTCTGGTCACGACAACAACTTTCGCTACCGCACACCCGAACGCCGTTCTCGCCGCAGTCAAGGCCAACGAAGCTGCCTATGCGGTTTCCCTTGCGAACGTTGACAATGCTACCGTGACCGAACTATTCAACGAGTTCCCAACGCTCTCTTACGATGGAGCCATAACTGTGATCCATTCCGCGATCACCTCAAACACAATGTCGATATCCGGCTTACAGACTACCATAAACGACGATTACATGTATGGCGGACTGGCGAAGAATCTAACAGCGACTGCAGTGATCAACCAGAACTTCATCACGTGGACACCCTAGCGATTACGTCACTATTTTCAGCGCCGCTCATCTAGAAAAATTTGGTTGCCCGCTTTGCATCGTTTATTTATGACGATCGAAGTTTAATGATTCATTGAATCTTTTGAATTTTCGGAAAAACACGAGTTTTTTCCCTCAAGGTTCCTTTAAGAACAATTTGCGGAAAATCAACGACCCTAGTACCATTTGATAAGGAGTCAGCACTTTCGGCTTCTTTGCCGACTCACTGTAATTTCGCTTACAAACGTCCGAATTTTTTGAAGGAGAATTCGTAGCAGTCTAATGTTTCGCAAGAAAGCGTTACTATAAATGATGTGTAGAGAACCCAATTCCTAAATGAAGAGCTCATCACGGCTGAGTAAGTCCGTCCGGCCCATCGATTTGAACCATATTGGAATATTGTATGATGATGAGAGAGAGGCTCTGAGATTCTACAGAGATCTGCTGGGGTTCACTATGACAGATTACGCTTCCGTGCCGCGCGCGATGTTCATGCGATTGAATAATGAGCATCACTCTCTTTCGCTATTTCCAAGGGAAGGAGGGCAAGATGCGGGTATCTGGCTCGGAGAGCATGAAGCCTGGGAGATGGAGACATATGAGCACCTTCTATTTTCACTTGAACTTCTGTCCAAGAAGAAAATCGAGCCAGTCTTAATGGGAAGAAGGATGCCTGGAAGTAATTACACAATTTACTTTCGAGACTCCGAGGGGAATCTAATTGAACTTGCCTACGGACTGGAGACGGTCGGCTGGAACGGAAAGCCCAAACCATTCCAACTGTGGGCAGAACTGGAAAGGATCGGGACGTTACCATCAAAAATAACCGCTGACAGTCTCGAGACGGATGAGCTGATGAAAAAATTTGATGGTAAGAAACTTACCTGGACTGCCTCAGAACTTGCAAAGTCCAATGGAAAAAAGTATGACGCAAGTCGCGAAATTGGTAGGATACCGTTCAAAATAAGCCGTCTGTCATACTACTCGATTTCATGCAAAAATATTGCAACGATGGCTAGTTTCTATTCCTCATTTTTGGGACTCGATGTAAAATACAAATCAAAAACAAGGGTTGCATTGGCGGCCCCTGGAGGAAACTATCCAGACCTCGTACTTGAATTGAATGCGAAAGGTAGCAATTCACTCTCGAAAATCTGTTTTGAAATGAGAAGCTACTCCGAACTTGTCGATTGCTCGGAATTTCTCAAACGTGCGGGAGTCGAAATAGAATTTGAAGGATACCGCCACACGGGCGACGCCATTGAGGAGTTTTGCATTGACTTCGAAGATCCGTCAGGAAATCAACTCCGCTTCTCATTTTCTCCCAAATTGCGAGGCCTGAAAGTGCAGAGCAAAATTCCAGATCGAAGACTAGCTTTGAAGCCAGCATTCGCATGACTCTAAGAGAATCTACGCGTTCTACTTTTTGCCCACGGGAAGATTTCCGTAGAGCCTTTTCTCGGATTCATACTGGCCGATAACCGTGTCCTTGAAAGCTGTTTCCGCGGCATTTTGGAGCTCCTTGGTTGTCGCATATTTTCCAAGGATGTACTGGCCGAATCTTTCATGGTAAATATCGATGTAGCTGTGAACATCGAAGAAAATCATCCACTTGTTTTTGGCACCGTAGTGCTTTCTGAATCCAATTCCTTTCATCCTGCTCGGTTTTGGAATGAGCCGCTCACGGAGCATCGCGGCCGCGGCTATCTCAACAAAGTGGCCGTTAGCGTTCAGTCTCTTGAATTTTTGCAGCCTTTCGTACCTTCCTCTGTCTTGCCTCTGCGCGAGTTTCATTGGATCCATGAGCGGATAGACTTCTTTCTCCCTGTCCATCTTGAAGAAACCTTCCATAAAATCAGCAAACATATCGTTGTGTCCGGTCTCTTCGAACAGATGGGAAGCGAACAGGTCTCTGATCTCATAGAGACCCGCAAGATGAGCCCGGTAGTGGGCGAGACCTTCATAATAAAATTCCAAGTTGAAGATTCCGGCCTGGTATTCGTGAATTGTTCTTAGCTCCTCTATCGTCAACTCTCCGTCGTACACCAGCGGGGCAAAGAACGGATGAAAGGGCTCGTCACGATGATCCCTTTCAAATCCATTGTGCCAATCAAGCAGTGATTTCACGAAATCGGCTGCAGGTAGTTCTTTCCACTTGTTCCAGCCCAGAGAGTAGATGCCCTTCGCCGGCATGTACGAACCCAGAACAGTAAGGTAGCGGTAGGCGGTTTTGCCGTAATTGTAAACATCATATTTAGCTCTCATCTCCTTCTCGTATTCTTCATCGACTAAATAGCTTGAGATTTGCAATGAATATTCACTTCACACGAATTCCATAATATGCCAGATGTCCACTTTGCACAGATCTAGAGTTTTCTCCTTAATATTCCTCAAGTCGTTCTTCGACGCTTTTGCGAAGACCCTTCACTATCTGAAGCCTCGCATCAAACGTCGTCTCGCAATGTGTGCAAGTCACCGCGATAGGGGAAACCGGTTCGTAGATGAATTCTTTCCCGCAGCTATCACAAGCCAGCGCAATTCCTTGGCGATTATCCTTCTCCGAGATGCTGTCCATGGGGCTTAGTTAAACTCGTAGACGTATAAAGTATGTTCTATGCCTGCTCCCTATCGAGTAACCTTTCCAGAAACTTCGAAAGTTTCGGAAACACCTTCTGATCAAAGCTGACCTTCTCACACAGCTCTTCCAATTCTTTCTGCGATTCCGTTGGTAATCTTGCAGTCTTTCTCAGTTTCTCTGAAATCTCTTGATCTGAAAGAGGAAGCTCAGGGTCGCCCCGCGCGTCAAGATTAGATTCTGAGAATTCCTTTCCACTGGAAAAGGCTTGGACTCTCGCAGGCCATTTTTGAGGATATATCAATTCAAGCTCATCATCCGCGACAACTTTTACCTTCTGCACCAATTGCAGCATCTCCTCGGAATATGAGATTTGATCTCTTTGCACGTTGTACAAGAGATCTCTATCAAAAGCTCGTAGCGCAATCTGAGCTGCCACGCCAGTGATGCTCGAAAGTCTGTTTTCCCTTGAAAGACGCCTAGCAATCATTTCGGAGTAGGATTTCGGCACTGCAACAGAGACACTCTGGATCTCGCGCGGATCCAAGCCTTTATCCAAGAGTCGCCCGAATGCTTCGATAGCTGAAACTGCCTGTTTTGCGGAACAATATGGCTTGAGACTGGTCGTTGAGAAGAGATCTCTGGGATTCAATTTCTCGATGAGCAGCTGTGGATTTGCTTCCGAGGAAAATATTTGTGAAAGAAATCCCTCTTCGATCAAATCGGTCCTGGTGGTAAATCCGGCCTTTGAAGCATAGGCTGCAAAACATCCGTTTCTCGCGGCACTCCCGAACATTATCCAACGAGAGGGGAACTTGTTGGGATTTGCAGGCATCCATGGAGTCGACCCTGCGAGAGCGTAAGACAGAGCGTTTTCAGTTTGAGCATTACTCAGACCAAATAATTTTGATGCGCATGCGGTACTGCCAAAGGCAGCGCAGAAGTAAGTCGGCCACATACCTCTATAGACTATTTTTGGTCCTGAAATAGCGCGACTCAATCGAATGATTGCCTCGTAACCGACATCGATAGCACCTAGGACATCAGCTCTTGAATTCGCACTTTCGAGCTCCCCTAGTAACGTTAGTGCGACGGGGAAAATAACGGAGCCTGGAGTAGTGCAGGATTCTCTGTCAATATCGTCGGTTTCGGTTAGCCGAGTCAATGCACATCGATGGACTATCTTGTCTAATGTAGACCCGCCCGCAGTATTGGGAGAAGCGTTCATAACGTGACTGATCAATGAGGCTTCGGCCGTAAGGTTCCCGGCTAGCATCGCCCCCAACGTGTCAAGCATATGTCTGGACGAATTTCTTCGATGGTCTTCGCTAAACTCCTTAGAATTTACCGAAGAAATGAATTCTGCTAAATCTTTGAGAATTGACATTTTCCGATTCTTTGAATTTTTGACTAGATTAAATGATCTTGAATCTCTCCGTTCATCTAACTCGTGTTAACGGCTCGGGAAAATGGAAGCTCTAATTCTTTGGAGATTCCCACAATAATTCTAGCCTGCCCGCGTTGAAATGAGCTATGGCAGAGACAATCGCTTGATCCCCATTCCTTGCTTTAAGGCCAAGCTGAAATGAAAGGACGTCACCATTTTGTAGCAGAGTACTCCGTTGGGAATCGATATGAGGCTGTTCATCTAATGATAATCCTATACCCCTAGCAATTGTTTTCCCGGTAATAGGATGCGGTAAATATCCCGCTGAGCTCATTCCTACCTCTCTCTCATCTTGGTCAAATTTCGCGGTGGCCCCCGCTTGATCAATCATCGAATGGAGAATTCGTCGTGCTTCGGAAAT
>JASHPO010000090.1 GCA_030038075.1 Nitrososphaerales archaeon
CGACTTGGCCGCGAACTACGGTGCTCTCTCAGTCCAAGCTGCGACAGGAATGTTAGCTGTCATCGTTATACTCATCGAGATGGATTGGCTGGTCCATGGTGTTTACTGGTCTAGCTGGATTAACATGCAGAACCAGTCAAAGCGCTCCCTCATAGCACAGGCAGGCCAATTGGGCAAAAATTCGCGGCGAATACTTTTCGGTCTTGCAATGATCGGCTTTGCATCTGTATACCGTGAGGGATTCGAAGTTGTACTTTTTCTTCAGAGCTATTACCTCGAGATGGGCTCTACGGTAGTCTACTATGGAGCAGCAGCTGGACTTGTCTTTACGCTTGCTATAGGCTATCTGACATTCTTGGGGCAACGCCACCTCCCTTACAAGAAGATGCTTGTTGTGACAGGTGTTATTCTGACATGTGTCGTGTTCGTGATGGTCGGAGAGGAGGTAAATGAGATGCAGGCGGCGGGTTGGATTGGAACGACGAACATTTCTTGGCTACAGGGGACGCCAGCTTGGGCTCAGCTTTGGTTCTCAATCTACCCAAACATTCAGACAGTTGGAGCGCAGACCCTAGCGCTCTTGTCCGTAGCCGGCAGTTACTTTTTCATTAGGTTTCGGATGTGGAAGATGATTCAAAACTCAAAGAGCATTACGCAATATAACAGCGGTCCTGTATCGGAATCAAAGCAGAAATGATTCCTGAAATAATGTGTTCAAAATAAAAATCAGTCCTGCAGTCGACAGCTGTATCATCGCGAATTCCTGAGCTCAGTTTTAGCCCCTCCAGAATCTTCTGCGGCCCTCGGGCAACTTTTTGCCGGCCCGGTTAATGTAGAAGTTGAGCATACTCATTGCGGATTGATACGGTACCCTTGCGTCTCGTACTTTTAGCAGCCGACCTTTTGAGAAGTCGCAATTTTCTTTGGATCGTTGTGAGTGAAAGACACCCTCTCCCAGATCGAGCACGTTGCTTCGTTCGGTCACTTTCTTCGACCATCTTTTTGTTTTCGATGTTCTAGTACGAGACTCGTTCTGAAATTTTTCTATCAGATCATTATCATATAGAATCGAATTCACGAAAATAGCTCCCATACATTGATGAGGCGCGATCTGCAAAAGCTCAGGACGAGGTCGTCTTGTCCGTAGCGGATTCCACAGAATTGACCGATGATGAGTTTCATGAAGTAGTACGTCATTATCTGCTGGCAGAACCAGAGCGTCAGATTGAACAGCTAGGGAGGGTTGAGACTCTTCTAGCGGACGCAGAGCGAGTGGGAGAGAAAGGTCAGCGCACGCTGGCGAGAGTCAATTATGAGCTCGCGGCAAAAATAGAGATCTACAATCAGAACAAAGAAGGTGCGGAGAAATGCCTTAGACTTGCTGAAAAGGTGACAGACAAGGAACAAGATCATAGAGCCCACAAAATGATGCTGGGAAGAATTGATGACGTCCTCCGAATTTCAAATGAGTATCACAGAAAGGACAGAGCGGCCACCAAGGAGGGCGAAAACGAGCTGGAAATGGGTGAATCCGCGGAATCTGAAGTCGAGACACCTGCTGATCATCCCGAAGATTCGCTGTATGGCCCACTACGTATTGATGGGAGAAACCGTAGAACATTTTTTCATTTGGCTTATATTTTCCCAATAGTAGAGATGGTTCTGCTTGCAACAACAATCAGAATATAGCGTTTGTGGCGCATGTGGAAGAATCGCCTATGTCCGCGACGGACTCAGGTCGTGCGGAGGTTGCGAGCAACCTACCGTTCTGTGCCGATGCTCTAGATTGGGATTCAGCCGCTAGTCAATCAATTTTTTCTGCGGGATCATCCCGACTCGGGGATTCTAAGTCCGTTCGAAAAGGGCGATATTCTAACGTAGAATTGGATGTATTACAGTGAGGTCGTTCTCGGTACCAGGAGCGAGGCTCCGACTACTATGAACACGAGCGCCACAATCAATATTGCAACTTCGGACCAAGGATACGGCAGGTATGGAAGCAATTTTGCTAGTATTAAATATACCCCGACGAAAAGAATTACGATTCCAACCGCCATCGCGATAATCGCTCCGACATTTGTGTTCTTGCGCCTGATAACAGACTCTTTTCTCTCAGATGCGAGAGGCTCTGGTTCGCGGACAACTCTCTCGCTAGTTACCGTAGACGGAATAGAGCCTTCCACCGGTTCGCGTTCGACCACCTCTTTCCTTTCTTCTTCTTGTTCGGTACTCATAAGGTACACATATGGTCTGATGTTTAATTAGGAAACACTACGCATTTTCCGTCAGAGGATTTAGATCTATGACTCTCGAAGAATTGTAGCTGTAGAAAATACATAGGCAATATCAATTGCAGGAAAGTACTAACAGTTCCCTGTAATTAAGAATCTAGGTTGTTAAAAAAGGGGCGTGTCATCTATACGATGACGTGACTTGGCAACGAGAACGAAGAACGGCGAACAACCAACGTTAGATGCGCTCAATGAACTAAGAAGGGATTTTGAGCAACGGATCCATGAGATACAAGAGAACTTGGAGGAAGGAACAAAGGGAGATACGGAGCAATCTCTTTTTTCTCTCAGGAAAGATTTCGAACGGAGGCTTTCCTACGTGCGAAAGCAAGTCGACGAATCGCTGGACCCTGGAAGGGATGTAATTCGAGAGAGGCCACTTGCCGCGATCGGAGCAGCAGTAGCATCAGCTCTTGCCGCAGGCGTAGTTTTCGGAGTTTTATTGACGCGTACAGCAACCGAGTAGTTCCGATCAACCACTTTTTAGCTGGCCTAGTGTGATCAGTTTTAGACAATCCATGATTCGATGGAATTTACTTATCTGGAAAATAGAAGATTGTTCTGTAAGCCTTTTAAGGTTGGTTTGCAGTCGCACGCACGAAACAGACCGTGTCCCAGCAACAAGGTTACAGGCCGCTACTGAACATCTACGACTTGATCGACAGGGTTCTAGACAAAGGTATAGTCATTGACGCCAACATTTCGGTTGCGCTAGTAGGAATCGAGATACTCGTTGTTAGGGCTAGGATTGTTGTCGCAGGTATTGACGCATTTCTCCGGTATGCTCAAGCCCTAGGCCTCGCGGCTACGCCTGGAACTCCGACCCCGGTGATGTCGGAAACAACAGTGCGCTAGAATTTGGACGGATGGCTACTTGGCCATATGTCTAGTCTGCGGTAAGTATGAACAATTGAGCCTCACTGAGGCGATGCAGAAGGGTTGGGTCTTCATTCGCTGTCCAGAGTGCCATCGCGGCACTCCTTTTGACATTGCCAAAGTATATCTGGCAAAGACAATTGGAGAAGAGAATATCGAGGGCTTTTGCGTAAAGCATTGGTTCAAGGACTCTGGCCTTTGTGCTTACTGCAGAATGAAGAGAGAGGGCGCGGAAATTGTCCCTTAGAGAAGTAGGTCGCCGCGATCTTTCTCTCGTTGATCTTCTGGATCGTATTCTGGAAAAGGGAGTTGTAATAAACGGGGACATTACAGTGACAGTTGGCAGCGTGGAATTACTCTCGATAAAGGTAAATCTAGTAATAGCCTCACTGGAGACAGCGAAGCGCTACGGCCTCAAGCTTCCCTGGGAGGAAGAGCCCGTAAAGAAGACTAGAAGGCGCGACCTAAGTTCGAAAAATTATAGGGTGGTTCGGTAGTTGCCCCGGGCTGTGCAAAAGTCCCGAGAGCTGAGTGGCACAGGGAGGAGCATTGATCTCGGAGATGGCGGAGAAAAGATGCAACAAGGACTCGCGAAGCTTACGCTGGAGGTTATGGAAATTTTGAGACAAGTCCTAGAGAGACAGGCCATGCGCAGGATTGAAACCGGCACTCTTTCCGAAGAAGAGGTCGAGAGAATGGGACTGGCCTTCATGCAGCTGAAGAGCGAAATGTCAAAGCTAACGAAGAATTTGGGACTCGGTCCGGACGAGTTGGGTAATATGCTAGGCTCTCTCTTGAAAACCAGAGGTCAATTAGGAAATGGATCTATAGTGGATTTGCTGGATCGTCTTCTTGAAAGAGGTGCGGTCGTTGCCGGACAGGTAAAAATATCCGTTGCAGACGTAGATCTCGTCGGCGTCGATCTACTCGCGATGCTGTATCCGATCTACGGAAATAGAGGCTGGCTGGACGGTAAGCCGGTGACAACAAATGCCTGACGGAAGGTACGTCTACTGCATAGTTGATTCCGCCGAGTCAACAAGTCTGGGAGACATCGGCCTGCAAGGGAATCCGGTAAAAGTTGTCTGCCACAAAGACATAGGAGCCTCTGTCAGTCCAATACCGTACAAAGAGTTGCAACCGAACATCGATAGTATAATATCACACCAGCGAGTGGTCGAATCCTCTAGAAAACTCGGTACGACATTACCTGTAAAATTTGGGGTGATTTTCAAGAATGAGGAGGGCGTTAGGACTTTGCTTCAAAGATCATATGATGACTATCGGAAAAAACTCACAAAGCTATCGGGGATGGACGAATTTGGAGTAAAGGTCCTTTACAACAAAGCCGGACTAGTCAGGATAAAAAATGGCATCGAGCGTACCTCTCCTGATATTCGAAAAATGCGCGAGTCTCTGGAAGGCTCTGGAGAGGGCAAGTCGTACTTTACAAAGCTGAAAATTAACGAAGCAATCAAAAGCGAGGCTTACAAGAAACTAGACGAGCTTAGTAGAGAAGTGCACAAAGGTCTCGCTCAGACCTCTCAAGATAGCACGATTCTGAAATCCGACCACGAGCAAATAGTTCTTAATGCCGCCTATCTTGTAAGAAGGGAAAAAGGGCAGGAATTCTTGGCCTCTGCGAATCATTTGGGCAAGGAATATGCGGAGAAAGGTCTGATAGTTCATTCGAGCGGTCCTTGGGCTCCCTATTCATTTTGCTAGGTCGATCAGGATGATAATCACGTACTTCATCCTGAAGCTCACGTTTCAAGCGATCGTTGAAGAGTGCAATCGCATGGCAAACGAGGCGGTGAATAGCGAACAAGCTCGGTTTCTAAAATCAAAAGTAGTTCAGCTTGACATCGAATTTGGGACAGGAGTGATTGACGAGGAAGAGTATGCGAGGAGACAATCGGAAATACTCGAAGAGCTGAGAAAACTATCAGGGGGAAGCCAAGTTGAATCAGGACATCGATGATGTGTTGGATGAGCTCGGGAATTTGATAATCTCAGTGTTAATTGATTTGGAAGCGGATAAGAAGGTGAAACTTCATAGAACGTTCGGGAACAACATCGTCAAAGTGGCCACCAACATTTCGGTGAGAACGTTGGATGAAATACGTTCCGCATTGCAGGTCAAAGAGCCGATCGTTGATGTCTTCGAGGATCAACATAACATACGAATAGTCTTGGAGCTTCCGGGGTTGAAAGAAGAGGATGTTCGCATTAATTACTCCAACAATATCTTGCGAATCGAAGTTTTCAAGGCAGGAATTGTTCACACAAAGGAGATACCATGCCAGCATGCCGTCGAAAAAATCCAAGCATCGACTGTCAAAGAGAATAACTCTGTGGTTGAACTGACATTACGCAAAACTCGAAGGCCAGAATCTTGACTGATCCGATCACTCTCAAACAGGAAGAATTTCGGGCGCGGAACGTCGCCGCAATCGAGGAGACGAGAAAACACATAGTAGAATTCCGGCGCCAGGCGATCACAACGTTCGCAAAGACAAAGAAGGAGCGTGAAAAAGCGATAAACAAAGCCGCGGAGCGACTCAACACTACGGTCAGTGAAGTCCGCGAGCGTCATGAAGTTGTAAGGAAGCGTCTCAGTCAAGAAGCTGTGCTCAGGGATGTCCATGTCAGGGTAAACAGAAGTTTAGAGGCGCTGGAAGCTTTTATCAGGGAAACTAGAGGGGTCGCTCTGGACGATGAAAAACTTGTTGAAGCGATCGGAGACCCGGCGATTTCAGGCTCCGCAAAAGACCGGGAGAGAAGGCTTTCAGTATCGGAGTTGATCGTTTCTGCCCAGAAGCAGCTCATTCAGCAATCCGAATTCATCAACGTGGCAGCCCACGAGCTGCGCACACCGATTACACCAATCCTAATCTATTCAGAAATCCTCGAATCGAAGATGAGCGGCAAGTCAGAGGAAGTCGAAGCAATAAAGCGAAACGCTCTGAGACTACAACACCTTTCGGAGAATATACTCAATGTAACCAAGATTGAGAGCAATGCACTCGCCCTAAAGAAAGAGGTATTTGATCTGAATTTGTTCATCGAAGATATAGTACGCGAGAGGTGGATCACAAAGCCGGCTCCGCAGCCAAAATTCTTGCCTTCCACGGACAAGATTAGCGTACCGGCGGACAAGGATAGAATCAACCAGGTCATATCCAACCTGCTTGATAACGCGCTAAGATACGCAAAAAACAGCAGTGCTGTAATTTCGATCAGTAGAAATGATCAGGAAGCCGTAGTGCAAGTCGCCGACGACGGCCCAGGTATCGACGCTTCGGTGTTGCCTATTTTGTTTTCAAAGTTTGCAGCTCTTTCACATGGCGGGACAGGACTTGGGCTGTACATTTGCAAAGGCATAATCACAGCGCACGGCGGTAAGATTACCGCTAGGAACAAGGGTGATGATGGAAAGGGAGGTGCAATTTTCGAATTCACCGTGCCTCTGTATCACGAAGCATAACTTCTGGCTCGCCTGGACTTTCCGCTAATATCAAGGGCCTTGAAGTCCTAAAACGTAACCACCGAGCATAATTGCAGGCCTTCGCTTAGAAATAGTCGAAAATGGCAACCGTGCAAGCCACCAGAGTGTTTGGGCGATGCGGTAAAGGTGCGCACTTAGGGAGCTTTTCGCATCTGCAACGGCTGCAACAGTGTTGCAAGCTGGTGCGTCTGTCCAGAAATCTTGGACAAGTGTTCTATTTTGTAGGAGTATCACCAGTTAAATTCGTTGAAGGACTCCCCTCAAGCCTCACGATTGGGTGCCCGAGTGTTCTGCGTATAATTGTCTGAACTTGTTGCGGCTTCTCAATCAACTTCAATTGAAAATGTCTGCCGTCGTTGGCATCAACGATTATGTCCCCTCTCCCAGCAAGGCGTAGCGTCAGGGTTCTAACCAGGCGCGCATCAGAAAACGCCATTGGTGAAAGATAAGTATTCTGCAGATTGACTATGCCTAAGTCAAGATATAACCCGTCTTCGTATAACTCGTATTTATTGCTCAATCGCAAAATCGCCAATTTCACTGCATTAACAATGAATACAAGAAGAATAATAATTGCCGTGAAAAGCTCAACGGGGTACGGAATAATGAAACGACTGATAGTAGTTACACGAGGAAACAGGTACGCTCCGAACATAGTTCCAATCGTGTACTCAAGCAAACCGAGGACGATTATCACAACAAGGCAAAAAACACCATATATTGCGTAGTATATCGATACCGAAGGTCTACCCTCCCAAACTAATCGCCCTCTAATGGAAGCTTCGTTACTCAAGGCATGACTCCCTTTCGGAGAATTTAGCGCCTCACAAATTTAGAGCTAGCAGATCTTTGTTAAATGGTACTCTTCATAAGAGGGTACCAATTATTTTTAATCGGTCCGTTTGAACGGTACATCTCCTAAAAAATTAATCTTCTGTACAATTCTTTGGCTATGGGTATAATCTTAAATTCACATGTGATTTGCCGATGTGATTTGCGCTGATCGACTACATCTTTTTTCAAATCGCTCTGTCCATATTTCCTCTGCAACAAACGGCCTTGCAGATCTTAAGCGGTTTTGCAGACATCCTTGGCGGAGCTATTCCTCTGGTTATTG
>JASHPO010000091.1 GCA_030038075.1 Nitrososphaerales archaeon
GAGAATGCAGTTATCACGAAATGAATGTCTCCGGTCTTTTTGAAAACCACTACGATTACTCTTTTTTCGCCAACAATTTTTACATCAACTATTTCTCCATCTGTATTGAACGACTTGTCAGGATCAGTCAGGCATGCTCGTACTAACTTTTCGTCTATTTCCTTTCCTCTATTCGCTGCTTTGCATGAGCTGAGAAAATGACGATCATTTGGTTACTAAAATATTTTCGATGCCCCTAGCCACAAGTTCGTCAAGAGACACATTCTTCCGTTTAGAAAAGTTCAGTATTTCAATGCCTACCACAGATGCGGAGGAATCGAGATCCGCAAAAACACGCTTTCTATCTCAATTGTGTCATTAACGGCCCTGTCCCCTATCAGCCTGACGTACGCAGCATCCGATTCTGGATCATATTCTACGCTATACTTTCTCATACGGTCAGTCAAACCTGATCACAGCCTTGCTGGAATATAATCCTACTCTGGAAGAGGTGATGGAAGGAGAATAGATCGGAGGCGATTATTCAGCTATTCTCGCAAGCATTTCTCTGGAAATATTCGCACCCGAGACGATTGCGGCCGACTTTTCGGTCTTTCCCGTCTCTCTTCTGACCTTGAGCAAGCCAGCAAGTGCGGTCGCGCCCGATGGCTCTGCCAGTGCGTGTTCCTTCCTGAGAAGCTGCGCTGTTGCGGCAATAATTTCTTCATCGCTCACCAGCACGATATCATCGACGTATCTCTTCACAAACGAAAAGGTGATCTCGCCGGGCTTGCGAACCGAGAGACCGTCAGCGATCGTCCGGCTCTCTTCCACACTCGAGAGCGCTCCTTTCTTCAGCGAATTGTACATCGATGGCGATCCTTCAGGCTGGACGCCTATCACCCTTGCATGCTTGTGTCCTCCCAGCTTAATCGCACACGCAATCCCGGATATCAGACCGCCGCCGCCGATCGGGACAAACACGCTTTCAAGCTCCGGTACGTCTTCCATGAGCTCGAGGCCGCATGTTCCCTGCCCGGCAATTATCTCAAGATCGTTGAACGGCTGGATGAACGCGAGACCCTCGGATTCCTGGATCTCCTCAGCCTTTTTCATCCGCTCGTCCTGCTGCCTTCCGAAGAATACCGTCCGCGCGCCCAGCGATTTGATCATCTCCAGTTTCTCCGGTACCACGTTTTCCGGCAGAACTATTGTGGCTCTCATTTTCAATTTGTGGGTGACGTAAGCTACCGCGAGTCCGTGATTTCCGGACGACGCAGTTACAACACCTTTTTTCATTTGATCTTCGGGTAATGAGAGAATCTTGTTCGCTGCCCCGCGAATCTTGAATGACCTCACCGGCTGATAGCATTCCATTTTTAGCCAGACCGATTTCTCGGAAAATGCGCCGTACGCGGGCGTCCTGTGCGCGTACCCGTGGATCCTCGCTTGCGCCTTCATCAGATCGTTAATCTCAAGAAATTGTTCGGAGTTCAAGTAATTCGCCTTCTAGCAAGTCACCCTTAAACAGTTCTCGAACTCGCCATTTTCCAGGAGAGGATATGTAGGGGAGAAAAATCGAGAGAGCCAACATGCCTAGGCTAATGAAAAGAAGAATCAACTCCAAGCCTTCCCTCAGGAAATTGCTTCTGGAAAAAAACCCCATCTTGGCGCCAGGGGCGTACGACGCGATGAGCGCGCTGTTGATTCAGAAGGCGGGATTTGACGTGGTCTACATGACGGGCTTCGGAACCTCGGCCTCGCAACTGGGGCAGCCGGATGTGGGCCTTCTTACAATGCCGGAGATGGTTTCAAACGCGAAACGGATCGTTCAGGCCGTTGACATTCCTGTAATAGCGGACGGAGATACCGGGTACGGTAATCCTCTCAACGTAATGCGAACGGTCACAGAATACGAAAATGTCGGAGTTTCCGCAATCCAGGTCGAAGACCAGGTGTCTCCCAAAAAGTGCGGACACATGGAAGGAAAGCAGGTCATTCCCGCGGAGGAAATGGCAAAGAAGATCGGCGCGGCAGTCGACGCGAGAGAATCAAGGGAATTCATGATAATCGCGCGAACCGACGCGAGGGCGATTGAAGGCATCGATTCCGCGATAGAAAGAGTCGGAATTTACAAAGATGCGGGAGCGGACATTTTATTCGTCGAGGCACCCCAGAGCGTGGAAGAAATCAAAAGGGTAGGCAAGGCGTTCCCCGAGACGCTGTTGCTGTTCAATTGGCTCGAAGGAGGAAAGACGCCACCGGTCAGCTACAACTTTCTGCGAATAAACGGATTCAAGATTGTGCTGTTCCCGCTGTGCACAATCTTCGCGGCAAACAAGGCGATAAGAGAGGTTCTTACGGGGATAAAGAAAAATGGGACGCCCGAGAAAGTAATGTCCAGGTTTCCCACCTTCGACGAGTTTACAGAAATGATAGGACTGCCCGAAATCAAGAAATTGGAAAAACGTTACAAGGTTCAATCAGCTTGAAAGTGGAAATGATAAAACACGGAAAAAATCTCATATGAGATTGTTTCAGATCATAAACCAGTACTCAAAAACTCTACTCCGAGTCACCCAAGTTAAGAGGAGGGAATTAGAGGTAGCCCTCGTCCTCGTTCAAAAACGGCAAAAGTTTCTTCAGTCTCTCATGATTAGCGAGACCTTCGTCCCATCTGTCTTTGTCTTCCAATTGATACACTCTCTTTTTCACCTCTCCTAGGTGGTAAAGCACGAAATCAGGCATAAAGGTTTGCTATTGACACTATGGAGAAATAATATTGATATATTGAGCATATACAGTCTCAATATAGACACGCTAAATATATGATATTATGAGAAATTTCCAGCGAAATATTGAGAAGAGATAGGTATGAGTCAAGAAGAGGAAATAATTAAGCAGGAAGGTCAACAGAAGGCGCGTGCAGGAGAAACCCGCAGAGTGCAGCTGACCGGCGGTTCCACTCTGGTCGTATCGCTCCCGAGTGATTGGGCGAGGGGCGTTGGCCTGAAGGCGAAAGACGAAGTGTACATGGTTCCCCAGACGGACATGTCACTTCTTGTAATTCCGGGAACAAGAGCGGAAAAGATTCCGGAGAGAGTAATCGAGATTTCACAGAAGGAAGACGAGGACGAGATTCTCAGGCAATTCATTGCCTACTACGTTTCCGGCTTTGATGTCATCAGACTAAAGTTCAAGACTCCTCTTCCCGAGTTGAGATCCAAGCTGAAAGCGCACATCAGGCACAAGCTAATCGGCGTTGAAATTGTCGAAGAAACAACCGACAACATACTCGCGCAGTGCCTCCATGGCAATGTCGACCTTCCCCTGAAAAAGGCGCTGAGCAGAATGTCGATAATCACGAGCTCGATGCAGTTTGACGCCGTGAAATCTCTCACGACCAGCGACCCGGCGCTCGCAAACGAGATAATCGGCCGCGATGATGAGGTGGACAGATTCGCACACTTTATCTCTAGACAGCTGAACCTCGCGGTTCATAACAGAGTCATGATCCAGGAGATCGGACTCGCGACCGCGCAAGACTGCATGAACTACAGGATGATAGTGAAGAGTATCGAGAGGATCGCTGATCACGCGGCCCAGATTGCAGGATCTGAGACATTGCTTGAAAAGAGAAAGATTCCCGCGCCGCTGAACGAGCATATCGTGAAACTCAGCAAAATGTCCAGCGAGGTCTACGACAACGCGCTTAGGGCGGTACACAGCATGAGTGGAAAGATGGCGAACGAAGCGATATTCAAACTGAAGGGAGTCCTAAAGGAAGAAGAGTCCGCAACCGAGGAGCTCATAAGTTCGAGACTGGACAACAACGCGGTTGTTTCGCTGAGGCTTGCCTTGGAGAGCCTGCGACGAATTGCAGAGTACTCCACGGACATCTGCGAAATCGTCGTGAACATGATAGTCGGCTCGCCTTTCTAGAAAAAAATAAAAATCAAAGGCGGTGCCTTACCGACCTTGACAGCCGCCGAGTGCACAGTCAGGCCGCTCGCGGCGGAAGACCTCGACGCGGCTGGCAGGTTGGTCCGTCTCGCCTTCGGGACTTTCTTGCACCTTCCAGATCCGATGGCGACCTTCGGAGACAGAGACATGATAGGCAAGAGATGGAGCGACACTTCCAAGGCTCTTGGCGCGTACATGGGCCAGAGACTCGTTGGCTTGAATGTCATAACGAAGTGGGGAAAATTCGGATGGTTCGGGCCTCTCGCAGTCCATCCTGAATTTTGGGGAAAAGGGATCGCGAAGATACTCATGACCTCGACCATGGACATGTTTTCAGACTGGGAGACGACAGCCGAAGGACTGTTCACCTTCTCGGAAAGTCCCAAGCACACGGGGCTGTACGGGAAATTCGGCTTTTATCCACGGTTCCTGACGCTGGTGATGAGACACGAAGCTGTTGCAGGCAGCGAAGGGTACTCGACCTTGTCTAAATTGGAAGACTCGCAGCAAGAGGATATTCTGCGCCAGTGCCGAGAAATATCTGCCACGGTTTACCCTGGTTTGGACCTCAGTCAGGAAATTTCCAGCGTCGAAAAGAGAAAACTCGGTGACACGGTATTGCTCATGGATGACTCGCGGGTCGAGGGCTTTGCCGTCTGCCACACGGGCGCTGGAACTGAAGCGGGCAGCAACAACTGTTATGTGAAGTTCGCGGCGGTACCTTCTGGTGATCAATCCCGCGAGAAATTTTCAAATCTCATCGAAGCATGCATGGGATTTGCCGTGTCATCCGGCGCCCAGACGGTAGAGGCGGGAGTGAATCTCGGAAAGACGCTAACGTTCGAGGAGCTCAAGCGACTGGGATTCACTACCCTGTTTCAGGGGGTAGCCATGCAACGTCCAAACGAGCCCGGATCGAACAGGCCCGAGGTATTTGCGATAGAAGATTGGAGATAACGGTTTCTAGACTTCAGATAGTCGTATATGCGGGATTCACTCAATCTTGACGAGGAAACCGGCGGTATGAAATTTCTTGCTGCGTTCGTTGCGATAGTTGCTCTGACTTTGATTACCTTTGTCCCCAGCGTGTCGGCCCAGACACCGGGCACGCAATACGTCACGTATACAATAAATGCGACCACTCCTAACGGCACGGTGTCTGCTACGTTGAATGAAACTGTAACTCCCGGCTCCAACGGTTTGGCCACGGCGGCTTTTCAAATAATTTCTAGCGAGGCAAACTTGAGCTACTCTAGACTCGTCAACGCATCGCAGGAACTGTTCCCACTGGTTCCGTCAATTGGTACAAGATCGTTAAACCTTACAATAACGAATACGACAATATCTGCATCCGTGACCCAGACAGGGACGCAGAGCATTACATTCTCTGGCGCTAGCTATTCGTTGACGACTTATTCGTTCAGCATATCCGCTCAAAACGTGCAAGGATCTGGGTTTGCCACCGGTCAGTTCGCTTTATTCCCCTCTGGACTGGTATACTCGACTACAATCAACGCTAACGGGACAATTTCGGTAAACACTCAGCTAGTTTCGACGAATCTTCCACTAAGCACTAGCTCGGACGGCTTAAAGGCCACTACCACGATTGTGATTGCTGGAGGCGCGGGCAGTTTGATTGCCGGAGTGGGCGCATTTGCCTTTTTCAAGAAAGAGAAGAACAGTTCGCCCGGTAGCGGCGACTCAAAGCCCCTACACTGGGTCGATTAGCTCCTGAGCATAATCCAATTCTCTGACGCCATCAAGGATTATGGATCAGGAAAGAAAATAGGCCCGATATCTCTTTCAGTGGAAAAGGGAGAGGTTCTCGGGTTTCTCGGCCCAAACGGCTCGGGCAAGACAACATGCATCAGGCTGCTTTTGGGACTGATGCGCCCGACAACCGGCTCCGTCAGAATTAGAGGGCTTGACCCTGTTTCACAGCACCGCAACGCACTCACTAAGGTCGGCTATTCGCCAGAGCTTCCGAACTTGCAGACCTTTCTGACGCCTAGGGAACTGCTTGCCCTAACCACTGACGAGTTGCTGATCTCGAAAGCCGAAGCTCCCCACGAGATAGCCAGCTCGCTGGAAATTGTAGGCCTCACCGAGTACACTAACGTGAAGATCTCGAAGCTCAGCAAGGGAATGGTGCAGCGCCTCAGCATCGCGCAGGCGCTCATTGGATCTCCCGATCTCCTGGTGATGGACGAGCCGATGATAGGCCTCGATCCTGCCGGGGCCGCTCACTTTCGAGATGTGTTCAAAAAAATAGCGCAGGAAAAGGGGGGCACGATATTTCTATCGTCGCACATAATGTCCGAAGTAGAATCTCTTTGCACAACAGTTTGCATGATTCATAAAGGTCATCTACTTTTCAAAGGATCTATTGAAGAAACGATAGGTAACGTTCTTGGCTCAATCTTCCTGATAGTCGAAGCAGACCCTGTAGAAAGATGCTTGGACAGCATAAAGGCGATACCTGGCGTAGAAGATGCGCTCAGGAAAAACGAAAGAACTCTGGAGCTCAAAATCAGTCGGGGAAAGGACGTCCGGCCTGAAGTCGCAGAAGCAGTCATACGCTCAGGGGCGAAGCTCTACACGCTGAATTACTCTGAGAATTTACTCGAGAGAACATATCTCGAAGCGCTCAGGAGAGGAACAAACGTTGAGACCTAAAGTGATCTCCACCTTCATCCGCTACGAGATAAAGAGATCAGTGGCGAGAAGGAAAATCATCGTGCTCGGGTTCTTTACGCTCCTCATCGGCACGGTACCGTATGTGGGACTCGCGAGTCTTCACCACGCCCTGTCGCTGATTCCAACGAAAGATTATCCGTACCTCTGGGTTGCAGGAGTTTTTCTGCCCCAGGGTCTGTTCATCCAATTTACGGCGATACTCATAGCGGCCGGTGCAATGTCTGAAGAATACGAGCAAGGAACGGCTGAGCTTCTCCTGTCAAAGCCAGTCACAAAGGTGGAATATTTTCTTGGAAAGTTCTTCGGTGGTTACTCGCTTCTCGCTTTCATAATTTTGCTCAACATGATACTCGCCGTGATATCGGCGACTATAACCTTCGGACAGCAAAACGGTCTTGGGACTCTTCCTGGAGTTTACTTGGGGCAGGCTTTTGCCGCGCTTCTATTCTTCACGGTCGCTTTCATGGTGGGCGAACTGATCAGGAGGTCGTCCCTCTCTTACATATTTTCGACCGCGCTGTTTTTCACGAGCACGATTTTTGGAATATATCTGGGAATAATATACGAACTCACCGGCAATCTGTTCTACAAGCATTTGCAGCTCTACATCCCGTCGTCCCCAATTACTTCTCTGTCCTTGCTGTATGTCACCGGTTCCCTTCCTTCAGGCGTAGCCTCGCTCCTCACAACAATCGAAGGACTCACGGGTGGCGCCGTCGAAAGTTCGATAGCGTTTTCGATACTTTTGATCTTCATCTACTTTGCCGCGGCTTTCATCATTGCGTTTGTTTTCTTTGAAAGATCAGACGTCTCAAGAAAAGTTAGCTAGTCACGGAGTGCTTATAGTAGTTCCGTCCAGTAGCTACTGCTTTGACATTTCGTGTTTCTCTGAAGCTAGATATTCTTTGTAGCAATCAGGACTGTCGTACACGTGATCTAGATATTCGTCGAGAGGAAATTCCTTATTGCACGCTTTGCAGAAACGGAGCCCAGTTGACACTGGCTTTGTTGGTCGCTCCGCTGGCTTTTGCAAATTCAATCACCACTTTCCAATGAATGCTTCTTGCTCTTTAAAGTTTCGATAGAAATTTCACTATTTTGAGCATGGGATTTAGAACTCTCGAAGGAACGATACAAATTTTGATTTTAAGCATACATAGATGCAGGTATTTAATTTTGAGTGAAAAATTTACATTATCATCTTTTCTAGGCGAGCTATTCTAGCTTTAAGATCTTCCACTTTCAGTTTCGAAACTTCATGATAAAACATCGAAACAGTCCGTTCAACGTGTTGCTGTTGTTCAATCGGTCCATCTATTCTTTTGCTCATTTCTGCCAATATTTCCAAGATACTCTTCATTCACGCTAGCTCATTGATTGCCGAAGAAACTGTTTCGAACTCCAAAGTATGTCGCCCTCTAAGGAGAAGACACATCGATCTTTCGTGTTTCTCTAAATAGAAACTATATTTCTATTTAGGCGGTTTGCTCCAAATTCTTTGAGAAACACTTGCTATACACTCTTTCCTTTCTCGCTTAAATAATCGAACAATTTTATCTCAGTGACATGAACAGTATAGTTCATTTCGAGATACCGGTGAACAATAGGAAGCGCGCGGAGACCTTTTACAGCCAGGCTTTCGGCTGGATGATAAACAATATGCCAGAGATGGATTACAGCATGGCTGGCACCACGGCGTCAAACGAGCAGGGCGTACCGAAAGAACCTGGGGCTATCAACGGAGGATTGCCGACGAGGGGCAAACCGATAGAGCACACGGTTGTAACGATTCACGTCGATGATATCGACGCTGCCCTAAAAAAGGTCGAGCAACTAGGCGACAAGACTATGCAAAAGAAGATGCCAGTAGGAGACATGGGATTTACCGCTTACTTCAAAGATACCGAGGGAAACGTCGTGGGTCTATGGGCCCCTGCAATGTAGAGGCTTTTCGGAAATGCTGTCCAAAGCTGGATTTGCCACGCTCATTCCCGTCCGAAACATGGATAGGGCGCTAAAGTTCTATACGAAGACGCTCGGCGCCAAGCTTCAGATGCGCGCCGAGGGCGACATGAAGGACATGTTCGCCTCGCTAAAGTTAGGAAAGGAAGAATTCTGGCTTGTACATCCACCAGACTCTCAGGAGAAAAAGCCGGATGTTGCGTATAGTGCCTTCGTGGTCAAGGACATCAAGGCTGAAGTGACCGAACTAAGGAAACGCGGCGCCAAATTCGAGCGTGTCGAGAAGATGGAGTGGACAACTAAGACAGACGGCCCAATCGCGTACGACCCCATGGGAGCCACGGCTTTCCTCAAAGACACCGAAGGCAACCTGCTCATGCTCTGGCACGGTGAGATGTAGCTCTCCGTGTCAGAAAATGCTGAGAGCGGGCGTAAAAGCTTCAAGCCTAGATACTATTGCTAGGGAATGAATTCGACTCCTTTCAGTCTTTCAAAAGAAGGATCACCGGTCAAAAATTTAATGCCAATTTTCCTAGAAAGAAAATAGCCAAGGGCATCCGCATAGGAAATGTTCAGTCTCTTTCGCTTCAGCTCCAAGCGCAGAGTCATAGCGCGCGAAATGTCACCACTGTCAAACTCAATCAAGTACTTGTAAAAGCTGGTCAAGAGGTCGGTGGCCACTTTCAAGTTGTATTCCTCAAGAGATCTGTAGAAAATTTCCAAAAGGTTGAGCTTTGTTAAAACACCCTCATTTTCATCGAAGTAGCGCCTGTAAGTTTCATGGCCACTGGAATAAGCTAACACTGCGTAGCTATCGAAGAAGTATTTCATTGGAAGCCTGCTAATCCCATCCGTCCTTCATCTTTTCCTTTTGTTTTTGAAGATCACTGAAGGGATACCTTCCGAAAATATGCTTGATGTCGGATGTCTTCGTTACTGAAACTTGAACCTCCTCGCCTTCCTTTAATCCCTCTTTTTCCACCATCTCTTTTGGTATGAGGACACCGAACGAGTTTCCCCATCGCTTTAGTTTTGACTTGCGCGTAATCATAATTATACTTGTTTAAACACGGAATTAAAAGCACTTTCTCTCGTGCAGCTGAGCAAAAAATATCCCAAATATCGCTAACGTGTCGTTTAAACAAGATTCAAGGTAACAAGATTGCTTTTACACCCGCGTAATCGAGAAGATTCTATTTCTCACTAACGATTTTTGAGACAAGCTCCTGAAAGCCTTCGTCGAACATCTCACGAGTAGCGTTATGAACCTGAACAAAGCGCGGATCTTTCAAAAGAACTTTGAGCCAAGCGGCCCATCAAGCTCTGATACGAGGACTCTTTGATAGCTTTTTCTTGGCTTCGGAACTGGAATATGAAGACTAGCAAAGTGAGATGACTACCGTTTGAACTAGGGTAGCTATTATTATGAGAGTTGTAGTCTCGACCAATTCGTCTGAATCGGTTACGTGAGAAGTATATAGACCGTTTCGTATGACGCGAATATATCAAAAAAGGGTGCTCATATCCTGAGAGTCAACTGTACAGGCTTCCTCTGTTGGCTTTGAAAGAGAGGTTCGCGTACCTTTCAGCAGAAATTTAATACCCCACTTCAGCTCAAACTACAACCCATGTCTGAGACAATTATTGTTCCAAAGGGACTCTATGGCGTTGCAGTTTCTGAGACGGGCATCGCCAAGAGCACTTCAGACGGCACTCTCACCTACCGCGGGTACAGCGTAGAAGACCTTTTTGAAAATTCCAGTTTCGAGGAAACTGCTTTTCTGATTCTTTACGGGCGGTTGCCGTCGAAAAAAGAGCTCCTTTCATTTTCTTCGGCTCTAAAGACTAACGCCAGAGTCCCTGAACAGATCTACGGGATCATGAAGAATTTGCGCAAAGATGCGCACCCAATGGACGTACTCCGCACTGCAGTATCAGCGCTAGGAGCAAACGAGCACAGGCTTTCCTCAGAGGAACAGAAGCAATCCCTGATCGCAAAAATGCCCGCTCTGGTCGCCAACTGTTATAGGATCACAAACGGAATGGACACAATCGATCCAGATCACGACCTTGACACGGCGGCGAACCTTCTCTACATGATCAGCGGCGGGCGTCCGGAAAAATTCGACGCGTGGGCCTTCGAACGCGAGTTGATACTCTATATGGAGCATGACTTGAACGCTTCGGCTTTCGCCGTTCGGGTGATCGCTTCGACACTCGCGGACGTTTACGCGGCGTGCACGGGTGGCATCGCGGCCCTAAAAGGACCCCTCCACGGGGGAGCCAATGAGGCAGCGATAGAAATGCTGCTAAAATTCAAAAGTCCTGATGAGGCTGCAATTAGAATCCAAGAAATGCTGGCGAGAGGCGAGAAAATAATGGGGTTCGGCCACAGAATATACAAGACCAGAGACCCGCGCGCGCAGCTCAGTAAGCAGATGCTGAAGAATCTGCTCAAAGAGAAGAAAAAGGAAGAGACGATGTATGAGTTGTGCGACGCCGTGGAGAAGAAGATGTGGGAACTGAAAAAACTCCCGGCGAACCTTGATTTCTACGCGGCTCCGACCTTCTATACACTGGGAATTCCGATCGAAGTTTACACTCCAATTTTCGCTGCGAGCAGAATAGTCGGTTGGGTCTCCCACTATAACGAGCAGCTCCAAGACAACAAGCTCTTCAGACCGGACGCAATTTACACTGGGCCCAACAAACTGGATTACGTCTCGATGGACAAGCGCTCATGATCTGACGACGCAAAGCCCAAACAGTGGGGAAATATCTCTCCGCTCGTCCAAATTCCAGACATACTCGAAGATCCGATTGATCTGATTCTCAGTCAGTGAACTCCTCGTAAGACCTCTGAATTTTTGTTCGATCTCATCTTTTGTCATGGGATTGCTTGGATGACCTTTAGGGACATCCACCTGCCTTGTAATCTCTTCTCCGTTGGAAAGCTCGACCGTAATCCTGTTGGCAATCTTTCTAGGATATTCCTTGGTGAGCTCGGCGTCTTCCTCGACACTAATTTTTTCTAGCAGTTTCAAGATTTCCGGACCAGCAATTCTTCTTTTAGAATAACTGGAATTATCTACCTTCCCCGCGATTAGAGCAGTTCCGACAATGTAGGGAAGGCTGTGGTCTGCCGTCTCTTTTGTCTTTGGCACCCATTTTTCCCTGTCCTTTCCCAGAATCGTGTATCCTGCCTCATGCGTCTCGATTTTTATTGACCTGATCTCTTGGAGATTGTTTACTTCCTTCCGTAACTCAAGAGCTGCCCATATCGCGCTTTGCGCGTGATATTCGGCCGGAAAGAACTTGATGTAGGTCTCGGGCAGCTTGAATGATCCCCCTTTCCCACCAAAGGTGCCAAAATCGAGATCGAACTCTCCCGAAACTTGCTTGAAAAATCCCATCTCACCTTCGAAGATTGGGGACGGACCCGAAATCCCCTGCTTCGCGAGGAGTGAAGAAAAAACGGCGTTGCGAGACGCGTTTGCAAACGAAAATCCTTTCCAGTCTGATAGCTCGCCAGCCCTAACTTGGCGCATCGCTATGTGGGAATTCAGCGAGATGTTCACGGCATTTTCCATTTCTTCCGCGGATAGTCCGAGTAGTCTCCCTGCTGCTAACGCGCTTGAAACAAGCCCGTAACAAACGTGATCCCATCCTCTTGACCTTAGGCTCGCCGAGTCGCAGAGTCTGCACTGAACTTCATAAGCCAGCGCGATAGCTAAGAGAAGATCCTTACCGGACTTGTGGTTCATTTCGGCGATGGCAAGACACGAGGAAATGTTGTCGCTCGGATGAGCAGGTTCTTTCGAGAGATACGTGTCATTGAAATCAAAGTACCGAATCATGGAGCCATTCACGAATGTCGCCATGTCGGGACTGGATTTCTTCCTCGTTCCGAGGATTGTGGAAGATCTCCCCGCGTAATTCTGCTCTATCACACCCCTAGCAGACTTTACGGGTGTCTCTCTGAAGGCGCCAATTGCGCAACCCAGACTATCAAGGATTCTTTTCTTTCCTTCAAGAAGGACGTCCTCGCCCAAATCATTGAATCGCAAAGAGATTGCATAGTTGGCAAGCTGCCGCGCGATGGTCATAATTTTTCGTCGATTCTCAATAACCTATAAACTATGAACCAAGCGTTTCCCCATGATATTCACTATTTATTAATCAAGCCAAAACATCGAAAATCTGGAGTCCGTTGCAAAGGAACATGAAGGTAAGTAGAAGGTTCTTCTACTTCCTGATTATAGTCTCAGTAATCGTTGCGCTGTTTTACTCTATTCTAGGAGGACTAGTTGTACTCATCATCGCTATTGGCTATTACTACTACATTAGGAGGTCGTCAATCAGATCTAACGAGATCCCGTAGGTGGAGAAGTTCAAAATCCCCCGTTCAGAAAGAAACGATCATTCAGAAGGAAGTTGTCAAGATCCCTTGCAAATATTGCGGCACGCTACTAAATCCAGTGCAGGACAAGACCTGCCCAAACTGTGGCGCGCCCGTGAATTTCTAGACTGAATTGATTTAATCATTTTCAAATTTTTTGGCGACCCGCTCGGCAGCCTGCGTTGCCGCATCCACAGCATTCATGATGCTCGTCCTGATGGAACCTTTCTCGAGCTCGTATATGCCGGCGATAGTCGTCCCTGCCGGAGTCGTCACTGTGTCTCTCAACTCGGCGGGATGCATCTGTTTCTGGCTCAGGAGATCCGCCGTGCCAGTCAGGGTTTTTGTGACAAGTTTGAAAGCAATGTCTCTGGGCATTCCCACCTTCAGACCGGCGCTAACCATAGCTTCTATTAGAATCGCGATGTAGGCCGGACCGCTTCCGCTCAGCGCCGTAACGGCATCCATCAGATTTTCCGGCACCTGGATGCAATCGCCGAAGCAGCAGAGTATGAATTCCACGCGCTCCAGATCCTTTTTCGAAAGTTTTGGACTCGTTGCGTAGGCGGTAATAGCTTCGCCGATGGTTGCAGCAATATTTGGCATAGCGCGAACGACCTTTGCGCTCGGGATTGTCGATTCTATCCTTTTGATTGATACCGCTGCCATGAGGGAGATTACGATCTTTTTCGAAACAAATTCCGATATTTCCTCGAGGACGTGCTTCGCATCACCCGCCTTGACGGAGATTATTACAATGTCCGATTCCTTTGCCGCCTTCTGGTTGTCTTGGGTGATTACGATCCTGTCAGACTGAAGGCTTCGTATCGTGGAGATATTTCTCTTGGTGACCGTGACCTTCGTAATTTCGTGCGACTTTGCCAAGCCTCTTGTAACGGCTTCGCCGATTTTTCCTCCTCCGATTACTGCTACTTTCACTTGAACATCCTTCTGGATTTTTGGAATTTTAAATCGGGTGCCTATATCTTTCTTTTCGGAACAGGAGAGGCAAATTGCGGACAATTCGCGAATCCCCAGAGTTTCTGTACAATGGTTTCAAGCTCGAGATATATTCCGTACAGTTACATGACAATCAATAATAGCAAGATTGGCCATTGATCAAACAGGCGGAAGATGTTTGAAGAAAATTGAAGCGATAGTAAGAAGAGAGTCGTTCCCCGATATTGACAATGCCCTAAAGGTTGCGGGGATCGGTGGTCTGACCTTCTTCGATGCAGAAGGGAGGGGACGGGCCAAAGGAAGGGAAATGATTGAAGGCCGCGGCGCTAGGACTTACCAATCGGAGTATGTAGAAAGAACGAAACTAGAAGTCATCGTGAAGGATTCCGAAGCAAAGAAAGTTGTTGACATTATTCTTTCACACGCGAAAACTGGAAACGCAGGCGACGGCAAGATTTTCGTCTCCAGCGTGGAGGAAGGTTACGACATCACTTCGGGTCTGGTCGGCGAAGATTCGATAAAGGCGTCGGAGCAGCAATCGTACGCAGTGGCGAAGAGCCGCTGAGCCTCCGAATTTTTTAAAACTTCGGAAGCTGTTCCTTAACGACGGAGAGCACGATGTGCGTCTCTGTCCTGTTTACGTTTGGAATCCCCTGGATCGCCTTTGCGAATTTACTCAATTCGCCGGTTGATCTGAATTTTCCTATAACAATGGCGTCTGTGGTCCCTGCAACATCGTAGACGGCGTTCGCCTGAGGCATTTGAGAGAGTTTGTTCTCGACCTCCGGAAGTCTTCCGCCGATTGTTGTTATTTCAGTTATCGCAGTCACTGTGAGCCCGAGCTTTTCGTAATCGAGAACTGCAGTATACCCCTTTAGTATACCCTCGCTCTCCAACTTTTTCGTGCGTGCCTGAACCGTTGAAACGGCGACGCCTATTTTTTTCGCTACTTGGTGATATGACTGCCTCGCGTCAGCCACATACTGCCCAATTATCTTTCTATCAATGTCATCAATTTCAAGCACAGAAACCGAGCTCATAACGAAATCTATGACGCATGATAATGAATTTACCGGTTCGGCGCTTTAAGATGTGCGTCGTAATTCGAGGAGTTTTGAATTTCCCGAGTACCGTACAATTTTGATTGCTGGAGCAAATTGATTTTTTGCTCTGATGGTCCAGTCATAGAGTACTGTCAGGAATCATCTGAATTCTGATTCGTGTTTAGGCCAGTTTTTTACAATCGTCGAGCAGAAGCAATAAATATGTATTCCTTGAAGGCAAGCAGCGATACGAATGTTCAGTTGCGCCCTGTTTATTCCTACATATGAACGGAGTAGCGTTTGGTGAAAGCCATGGAACAGATCTCGCAGATAGACAAGCCGACTATCTTCAGCTCGTTTGGATTTAGCAAAAAAACCTACATTCTCGTCATGTGTTCAGTTGTGGTTTTCCTCATTCTTGCTTTGATGCCCTTGGTTCATGCCCAAAATTCGACTTCTTACACTCCTCCGGCTAACCTGAACAGTTTTCCCACACCAGCTGTGCCTCAGTGGCTGGACACCGGTAGCAATTCTTGGATGCTGACCGCCGGTACCTTAGTCGGCCTGCAAAGTATACCGGGATTGTGCGTGTTTTACGGCGGTTTGGCTAAGAAAAAGTATGCTGTAAACACAATGCTCTTGGTATTCTACGGATTTGCTGCCGTGCTGGTAGAATTCATGCTTCTCGGGTACAAATTTGGCTTTGGGGGTGGAGCTGCGATGCTCCAGGTCGGAAAGTATTCGATATTCGCTTGGCCGGGCTCTGCAATGTCCGGGCTTTACGAGAGCTCTGAAGCAATAGTTGGTCCAGCTTCAGCTGCCCTAAACGTTCCGACCGCGACTATCATATGGTTCCAGTTTGTTTTCGCGGCGATCACGCCAGCTTTGTTCGTCGGTGCAGTCATCGAGAGAGTCAATTTCAAGGCGTGGATGATTTTCGTGCCTGTGTGGTCATTCCTCGTTTACAGCCCGCTGGCTTACTGGCTCTTTGCGGGAGGATGGCTAGCGCAAATGGGAGCTGTTGACTTTTCCGGTGGCTACGTCATCCACTTGTCTGCAGGTATTACGGCACTGGCGGCAGCGATAGCTGTAGGTCCGCGTATAGCATCTGAAAGGAGACTCAAACCCAACAACCTCGGTCTCGTTGTGATCGGCGCCGGGCTCATCTGGCTCGGTTGGAACGGATTCAACGGAGGCGACCCATACGGTTCAACCATCGATGCCTCGGTTGCAGTCCTTAACACCGAGCTTGCCGCAGCCGCGAGCGTTGTTGCTTGGATTTTGATGGACATGAGCTTCATTAAAAAGCCCACACTTGTTGGCGCGACGACTGCTTGTGTCACCGGTCTGGTCGCGATTACACCGGCCGCGGGATACGTGAACGGCTACGGTGCCTTGCTAATCGGGGTCGCTGCAGGAACGATACCCTGGATATCCCTGAACAAGCTGTCGCCAAAACTCCCGGTTGACGACTCTCTCGGCGTATTTCCTGCTCACGGAATTGCTGGACTGGTAGGCGGTTTGATGACTGGCTTGCTCGCTGATCCCAATGTCACTAAATTCGTTGACCCTGGACTAACTGGCGCTTTCTACGGCAATCCGATGCAGTTTGTCATACAGCTGGAGGCGGCGATCATCGTGATAGCTTACGTCTTCGCAGTGTCGTTTGTGCTGCTGAAGATTATCGGCGTGTTTATTCCACTGCAGGAGCCCCAAGAAAAACTCAAGGTAGGAGACGAAGCGATACACGGCGAAGTCGCTTACGACTTTGCGGAGGTCTAACCGACTAGTGCAAACCTCTGTTTCACTCAAAATCGTCGAGGCAATCGTCCGAAAGGAAAAGTTCACAGACGTCGACACGGCTCTGAAGGAGATTGCAATAAGCGGGCTAACCTTCTTCGATGTTGAAGGTAGAGGTCGCGCCAAAGGAATGGAGATGGTCTCCGGAAGAGGAGCTGCTACGTATCACCCCGAATTCATCGAACGCGTCAAACTGGAAGTTCTCGTCAAAGAAACAGACGCTCAGAAGGTCGTGAATGCGATAGCGAAAGCCGCAAAGACTGGCGAAGTCGGAGACGGAAAAATTCTCGTCCTGCCTGTAGAGAACGTCTGGGACATTACCAGTGGTGCCTCGGGCGCAGCCGCCGTCTAATCAACGACCGGGTAGTACCGGTCGTTCCAGCGTTTTATCGTGACGTTCACTTCGTAGCATTTGCTGAGATTTTCTTCTGTTATGACTTTACTCATTGCTCCGGAAGCGAAGACTCTTCCTTTCATCAGCAAAAGCGCGTGCTCGAAAATGCCAGGAATTTCGTCGATCCGGTGAGTAACATAGATCATTGAAAGCGAGTGGTTCTTTTTTGCGATGGTTTCTAGCCCCTTCAGGAACAACTCTCTCCCGCCCAGATCGAGCGAAGCACATGGTTCGTCAAACGTCAGTAACACAGGGTCAGGCATCATGGACCTCGCAATGAGAATCTTCTGCCTCTCGCCCTGAGAAAGTTCTGAGAGTCTTCTGTCTTCAAATTTGCCACAGCCCAGCTGCCTCATTAGTCGCCTCGCCCGCTGAACCACTTCGTACGGGGGAACCTCCCAGAGTCTTGTAGCCCCATACTTCCCGCTGACCACGATGTCCAGCACAGAATCCTCGCTTTCCAGTAGAGTATCGAGAAACGAGCTCACAAATCCTGTCCTCTTCCTCACTCTGTCAAGCTCAACTTCATCATCCTCTCTGTCGAATGACGCCCGACCACTGGAAGGACGAAGATACCCGTTGACTATCCGTAGAAGAGTTGTCTTTCCGGAACCGTTGGGGCCGACAATCGCCCATCTCTCGCCGGTCCTTACGGAGAAATTTACATCTGATAGGATCTTTTTGTCTTTAATTCGCACGCCCACGCGCGAGAGGTCCACTATAAGTTCAGAAGATTTCTTTGACATTTTTTCAGATTATTTAGGCGCTCGGGAGGAAAATGCCTCATTTAGCAATTCTTGAAGAAGCGTGTAAGCTATATTTCCTCCACTGATAATGGCTGCGATTCTTTCTCCAGCTTTGAATTTGTATGCTCCGGAAAGTAGAGCGGCGATCGGGGCAGCGCCCGAGGGTTCCGCCAGGATGTGAGCGTCCAGTAAAAGGGATTTCACGGCTTCTCTCATCTGGTCGTCGGTAACAAGAACGACATCGTCAACGTCGCGCTCTGCTATCTCGAAATTCATTTTTCCGATGGTCTGTCCTACGAGTCCATCAGCGATGGTCTGAGGGTGTTCGATCGTCACGAGTTTCTTTTTCTTCATCGATTCGTAGAGCGAGGGAACGCCGGTTGCTTCGACGCCGATTACTTTGCACTTGGGCGAAATTGCTTTGAACGCGGTAGACACTCCGGAAATCAGTCCGCCGCCTCCAACCGGAACTATGACTGCGTCCAGAGCTGAAACATCCTCCAAGATTTCAAGTCCGCAAGTCCCCTGTCCAGCGATCACGGAGGGATCGTCAAACGGATGAATGAAGAATAGTCCTCTCTCATTAGCCAATTCGCGCGCTTTGCCTATGATTGAATCGGTGGTGGGGCCGTCTTCGACGATTTTAGCTCCAAACAGCTCTATCATTTTCAGCTTGTCAGGATTGGCTCCATTGTTCACAACGACCGTGCAATCTACTCCGAGCGTTTTTGCCGCGTAAGCTACAGAGAAACCGTGGTTACCCGATGATGCAGTTACTACTCCCGAGTCTCTGATTTTTTCCAGATTCTCGAGCTCAATATTGTACGCGCCCCTTATCTTGAATACTCCGGTAGGCTGATAGCATTCCAGCTTCAGGAAAATTTCTGCGCCGGTTTTCTTGCTTAGAAAGAGACTCGGATAGCAGGGAGTTCTGAAAATGTGGTCTTTGATTCTCTCGTGCGCTTTCTCGATGTCAGTCAGTGCGATCATTACGTTGCCCTCCGAGATTAGATACTAGGAATTTACAAATAAGCGGAAATTTGGCGGTAAAGAGTGTTTTCCCCAAGTTATGTACAGCTGATTGTGGCTAGAGTACTTCCAGCTCGCCAATGATTTCTGCGGACAAATTAACGTCCGCTCCTTTTGCAGGTTCTTCCAGTTGCTCGGGTCTGGAAGCGCCCACGACAGCCGTAGTGACCCTCTTTTCTCTTAGAATCCAGGCAATCGCAATAGCTGGAAGGCTCAATCCTGTTTTCTTAGCCACTTCTTTGATCTTGTCCAGTTTTTCAAAATTCTCTCTGCTGCTCACTTTGTCCCACCAGCCGCCCTGCCTGTAGAACGCTCGCGAACCCTGAGGCGGCGGTTTGCCTTTTTCATATCTGCCTGCCAGCAATCCTCCAAAGAGCGGGCTGTACGCGAGTACTCCAACATTGTTTTCAACGCAATACGGGATTACGGAGGTTTCTATGTCACGCTCGAACAAATTGTACTGATTTTGAACCGCAATATAGTTCTCCAATCCCAGCTTCTCCACGATCTCGCGGGATTCCTCTATCTGTTCTGCCGAATGGTTTGAGCACGCAATGTATCTGACCTTGCCGGCTTTTACGAGCGAGTCCATGGTCTTCATAGTCTCTTCAAGAGGCACGTCTGTGTCGTACGCGTGGATGTAATACAGATCGATGTAGTCGGTCTGCAGCTTGATTAGGCTCTGGTTGAGCCGGTAGATTATGTTCTTCCTTGACACACCTATTTTATTGGCGTCCAAGTCACCGAGGAAAGCTTCTCTGCCCACCTTCGTGGATAAAATGACATCCTCTCTGCGATCCTTGATGAATTGTCCAATTATTTTTTCCGAGTTGCCCCTGGCATAGCCGTCCGCGGTGTCGATCATGTTTATTCCCATATCTAGAGCTTGGCTCATGATTTTATTGCAAGTCTGCTGATCAGCTCCAGTGCCAAAATTGTTTGTCCCAAGGCAAATTCTCGGGACGACAAGACCGCTCCGGCCCAACCTCATGGTCTGCATTTTCGAGCTTTCGGTTGATCAGCGAGTTTATCTAGATTTCTCGTGAGGGAAATAGATTATTTACGGGCAGAACAAGATACTTTCTCTTGAGGAGGGTTTGAATTGGAGGGCCAGCCCATTAGTTCAGAAAAGTCGATTTCCTGCAACCAGCTGACAAAAATTTACAGCGGGAAAAAGAAAAACAAGGCTCTCGATTCTTTAACTTTTTCCGTTCCTGCGACTGGCATATTCGTACTTATCGGACGAAACGGCTCTGGAAAAACGACCCTAGTGCGAATTCTCTCGACGGAGCTTGCCCCAACATTTGGAAGAGCAACGATAGACGGCATGGACGTGATGAGAGACGCCGTAAATTTGAGAGACCGGATAGCGATTGTCCCACAGGAAGCGAGAGCCGTGCCTTGGATGACACCCGAACAGACGATCTTGTCGTATCTACTCTGGCGAGGCTTCGATTATCGAGAAGCAAAACAGAGGGCTCTGGACACGCTCGAAAAGGTCGGGCTGGGCAAGCAGGCCGATTCACTGAACCGCATGCTGTCTGGGGGAATGAAAAGAAAGGTCTTGGTTGCGACAGTACTTGCCTCCGAAGCGGAAATCATCTTTCTTGACGAGCCTACGACCGGTCTTGACCCGATTTCTAGGAGAGAATTCTGGGAGCTCTTGAAGGAGATTGGTAAGGAACGCTTCACATTCCTCACTACGCACTACCTTGAAGAGGCTGAGGAGCTAGCTGACCGAATTGGAATTCTCGACCGAGGAAAGATGATCGGAGTTGGGACTCTCGACGAACTGAGACGCAGCGTCAGTTACAACTACAGCATGAAGATTCCATCCGCCTCTGCGACAAGCATCCCTCAGGTTCGCAGCGGCGAGATAATCAAGAGCAAAGACAGCTACAGGATTCTCACTTCCGAGGAGGAGGCGTTCAACATTTCGAGGGAACTGTCAAGGCAAGGAACGAAATTTACCATCACCCCAATATCGCTCGATGATATTTTCTTCTATCTTGTAAACCGCGAAGGAGGAATCAAAACAATTGGAAACGAGAGAGAGCTCGAGGCCACGCCGGAAGAATAGGAACGGGTTTAGCCAGATTCTTGCGGGAATTCTGGTTAATTCCATTTACGAGATGAAAAACTACCCGGTTGTGCTCATAAACACCGTCCTTTCACCTCTTTCGTTTCTGATCCTCATCACCTTTGTGAGCCGCGGGTCTCTGATCGGCGAAGCCGTCGAAGGAGGCTTGCTGATGAGCATGTTTTCTGCGGGAACTTCTTTGCAGGGAGACATGTCTCACTTGAAGAACGATTTCAAACTCCAGGACATGGTGGTGAGCTCACCGACGAGGTGGCCAAATTACCTGATCGGCATCGCATTCTCTGAGATAGTGTATTCTGTTCCAGCTTTGGCGGTGTTGGGAATTCTGGCAGTTTATCTTGTCCACCTGACCCCATTCGGTGTTCTGCAGCTTATCGCGGTGCTTTTGATGATGTTCGTGACATCCATCGCGCTGGGCTTTACGTTTGCGACGTTTTCAAGCGATATTGTCCAGAGCTTCGCATTCTCAAGACTTGTTTCAACTCTTTTTTCTACTCTGCCCCCGGTATATTATCCGATTACTTACATTCCACTTCCGTTCAGGTATCTTGCCTACATTTCGCCAACTACTTACGCAGCTGAGATCGCACAAAACGCTGCGGGCTATATTCATCTATCAGCCTTGATGGTCTCAATCGACTGGAGTGTTTTGATAGCGGTAACCGTAATACTTACACTCCTATGCAGCACGAAAGCAAGATGGAGAGAAATCTAGAGCTTTTTCAGAAGGCCGTAAAGAAACCTACAATGCAGTCTCGCAACGAATCAAGAAAAGTGTGTCTGATCGCGCTCTCTCTTCCAGCCAGAGCCGACAAGCGTGATATTCTAAAATAAATCGGCGGATGAGGGTCGAAGTTGAACCAATCAAGCAATTTTCCAAATCGGTTGTATTTTTCCATGTATAACTGCTTGAACCCGATCTTCGTCAGCGAAGTCGCTAGTCCCTGAGCGCTTCCGAGAACAACCGCAGATTCGGTATCGGCTCTCGTTTCCAGAACCTTTCCGACCGCGAACAACACTCCAAACGCGATGACATAATAGAACAGCCCCAGAAACAGAAAGAGGGGATACCAAAGATAAAATGCTCCGGTGTAAACGACCGCACTTGTTGCAAACAGTATTACCGGATCATGGCCCTTAACATGACCCAGCTCGTGCCCCACGACTGATTCCAACTCGTCATCGGTAAGATCTATGAGTGATCCGGCCGTGATCATTATCGCGGAGTGCTTTGAAGAAATTCCTGTCGCCATTGCGTTTGAAACTACGCTGTTTCCAATTACGATTTTTGGGACGGGCCTGCCAAATTTGGCAGCAACTTTTTCTACCAAGCTGTAAACATTTCTGGTCTTAATCTCAACGTCATCTTGGGAAGTATGTATTCCATTTCGCGAGAGTATTGCCATGACTGATGCTTTGATGTCACTCTGCGTCGCCGCATCGGCGCCACTTCGTATGACAAGATGACCCACCTCCTCTCGAATTTCCGATAGTATTCGCTTTCCGTGGGAGCCAAGAAATTCAAGAGTATCTGTCTTCGACCTGACGCTTACTACTGCCGCTAACGGTCTCTCAATGGTTGGTCGCACATTCCCAAGATTCATTGTAATGACGTCAGCGAAAACCAAGTAAACGAGCAGCAAGCCAATGATCAAGATTACAGTCAGGTCTCCGATAAACAGGAAAAGCACGAAGCTCAAAACAAGCGAAAGCAAAAAGACGTTTGTCGTGTTACCGGAAAAAATCCTGCGCATTATGTTTCGAGACGCGTTACTCTTGCTCGGCGCCTCCGAATGGTTTCCCCCTTCTGCCGAACCGATGACGAAGTACATGGTGCTCTTCTTGGCGTTTTGCAGATAGGTCCAAACCAGGTTTCGTATTTGATCCAGAGTTCTTGTGTACAGAGCAAGTTGAGATTGGTTTTTCTGGTCAATGTCGCCAAAACTCGCTTCGACCGTACGACCGATCTTTAGGTTGACCGAAAGACTTGCTTGATGGTCAGACGAATGTTGCTCCCACGAAAACGAAGTTTCGCCTTTACTTTCGATCTTTCTGTAAGAGCTATCAACAATCAGATTCAATTTTGGTGCTGAACAGTACATATCGATGAATTTTACCAGTCCCGAAACATCAGATTCTGAGATTTCTTTCTCGATAGTAACGCTCTTTGCAAAGGGGGAGAGTTCAGCCAAAAGGAAAGAGCCTCAAATCGCTTTACATACGGTTCTCTTCTTTATGGATTTGTACTTGAGATCCTTGATCTGCGTGGGACATGTCCGATGCACTTTTTTAATGAAAGAGTTTAATTGAAACATTAGCCAAGGTAGTCTTTGTTTTGGGTTCGTGCCCGCAGTGCGGCGCCGAGGTGCCGGCGAACGCAAGCTTTTGCCCCGCGTGCGGAGAAGATCTTCATCCAGCAGTAGCGGACAGCGCGGTCGCCCAGAGTGATGTCAAGAAATGTTACTTCTGCTCAAAACCCTTTGTGGGCGAGGATGCTTACTATTTCAAGTGCAGGTACTGCGAGCACGATTTTTGTTCAGAGCACAGGCTGCCGGAGAACCACCTCTGTAAGAGCAGTCCGCTTCGAAGAAACATTCCAACGACTTCGATGCCGTATTATTCAACATCGAGCGGATACTACACCAGTAGCGGACAATCTAGTCGCGGAGGTCTCTCTCTAAGCCTATCAAAACAGGGAAGAAATCTAATCATCCTTATTGCATCAGGAGTGGTAATCGGTCTTCTAGCATCGTTTATTTTCGTAGACAATATTCAGGTGCTGCTTTTTCTGCTTCAGGATAATTATCTTGTTTACCACGGATGGCTGCCGGCACTTGTCACTTCGATCATTGTCGTCGCGCCCAACATTCTCGGATTGGAGGACATTTTCTTCAACGCAATTGCGGTTTTCTTCATCGATGGCCTCCTAAGAAATGTTTACTCGCCCAAGCAATACTATGTGGTATTCCTGTTGACCGCGATAGCAGGCAATGTCGTGAGTTTGTTTGGATACGGTCCGGGAGGCGGAATAGTAGCTACTACTCTCAGTTTCGGTGCGTCTGGAGGCATATTCGGTCTAGTGGCCGGCGCTGTTTCAGCAGATTATGCCTTTAATCGGAGGGTGAACACTGCTTTAGTTATATGGTTCCTCATTATCTTCGTTTGGAGTGCTCTCGGAGGCAGCGTTGATATTTTCGCCCATTTGGGCGGGGCACTCGTAGGATTAGCGATGGGGTTCGTAATCGGCGAACGGAGAAGAACCAGCTATCGCCATTCGAGATAAAGTCTTGCGACGCACTCTCTTTTATTTTACGCGCGAAAGAAAATCTACGGTTCTCGCCCATGCGTCTTTGGCGGAAGGTTCATGGTAAGTCATTGGATTAAACCTGTTATGAAACGCGTGCTTTGCCTCGGGATAAACGTGAACCTCTACTTTTTTCTTGTACTTCACCACAGCAGGGAGAAAAGTGCTGTACGCCCACGGCGTTATTCTCGTGTCTTCCGATCCCAAGAAAAGCAGAACGGGACCCCTCAAGTTAACAGTCTCATCAGCGTTTTCAATTGATCCGTAATAGTCCACGCAAAATGTCACCTCAGCATTGTTGCACGCGGCAAGGAGTGCGAATCCCCCTCCCATGCAAAAGCCCAGTGTTCCAAGTTTTGAAGCTCCCGCTCCCTTCAAGGCCTTCAGTCCCGCGCTAATCCCGGCTAGAGTTTGGTCTCTCGTGAGACCTTCTCGAATTTTGGCAGCCTCCTCGTACGATTTTGCCATCTTTCCGTGGTAGAGGTCCACCGCGGCCGCAGTGTGCCCGCTAGCTGAAAGAGTGTCGGCAACCGACTTGATATAATCATTGAATCCATACACCTCGTGTATAACGACCAGCCCCAAACCAGAGTTCCCCTTCGTGACATACGCATCGAACCCGTCAGACTTGACCATGGTACCGCTCAAATCCGAATAAACCAGTTTCAGTGTCCTTTGATCGGATTATTTAACCGTTGGGCTGGAACGTGTACGTCACCTCTTGCGATCAGCAGCTGTTTGCCCTAAAACTCTATACGGGGAATCCTGAAATAAGATGGGACGAGTCATTCTCATATGACTCTGCTTCTTTCAGAATCTGATTTTCTCTCGCTGGCTTCTATGCCGGAGACAGTCGAATGTATCGAAAACTGCTTTCTGAACATGAAAGACCAGACGGCGGAAAACTTTCCACGGACGAGGGCCAGGTCTCCTAGTGGCAGCTTGCAGGTAATGTACACTCTTCTTCCCTACCTGGGCAGATCGGGCTCGAAGCTTTACACGGTCTCCGCAAGCGGGGCCAAGTTCGTAATCTTACTCTTCGACGTAAGGAGCGGCGAGCTCCTGTCCGTGATGGGCGCTAGAAACTTGGGCAAATATCGGACGGGGGCTGCCTCAGCGGTTGCCACCAAGTACTTGACTGGATTGAAAAGCTTCAAACTGGCTATGGCGGGTACGGGTGGTCAGTCGCTGACTCAGATAACGGCCCAAATGCAGATTGCCAACATCGAGAGTGTCCATGTCTGGAGTCCGACCAGGGAGCACAGAGAAGCTTTCGCGAAAGAGGTGAGCAGAAATCAAGGACTCGATTGCCACGCGGAAGACACGGTCGAAAATGCGTTTCGAAGATGTGATGTTGCGACGGCGATAACAACCGCGAAGGATCCCTTCATCACGAAGAAGGTGGCGGAAGGCCCAAGGCACATCAACGCTTGCGGTGCAAACGGTCTCGATCGAGCAGAATTATTTACCAACACTCTTGAAATCTTCGACACGATCTGCGTTGACGATAAAAGGCAGGCGAAGATGGAAGCAAAGGAATTGAACGAGTCAGTCACCGCCGGGAAATATACTTGGGAAGATTTTGTGGAACTCAAAGACATTGTCCAGTCGAAAGTAAAACCTGGCAAGATAACGTTTTTCAAATCTCTCGGCATAGCCACCGAAGACATCGCACTCTCCAGTCTGATATATGACAAGGCGATCAAATCTGGGGAGTTTGAGAACAAGCAGTTCAGATTTTTTTGAACTCTGAAATTACTTGAGATGAAAGACAGAAAACAATAATTTACCTTGCGAACTATTGACGGTGCTCATCCATGACCGAATCGAAGAAGCTTCGAAAACGAAAGATTCCCCGAACGGAATCAGAAGAATCGCAGAAAGCTGATTCGAAGTCGGTGAACATGGACGCAATCAGCCAAGAGCTCGCAAAACTCGATTCGAGAAGACAGGATCTCGCGAAGAAGCTCGACGAGGCTCAAAAAACCTCAGATTACGATACATTCCAGAAGATCGGGAACAGTTATCTCGGGACAATACTGGAGAGCATAAACCTCTACATTGATTTGATAAAGGAGATTAGTTCCGATCCGGTTGCGGGTGAACTCAAGACCGAGTTTGCCGGCATCGTGAAGAAAGGCAGCAACACCAAGGGGCTTGAAGGACAGTCTGAGTGGATATCAAACGACGTATCACCGCTTTACGAGAAGGTCAGACAGATTTGCGCTTGCGTTTACGCCGCGGTCGCAAAGATAGACCAAGAAGCTAACAAAGTTGCCTAGCGGCGGATGCCCGCTTCGCGAAGCATCTCCCTGCCACGAACCTCGGCGTCGCGAAGGTGGTTCGGACACCTCGTGATGGACTCTCCATAAACGTCGGCCCATAACCAGCCTTTGGCAAACAAGGATTGTGCAGTACTCTTCGCGGATATACCGCAGACATCACAGTGAAGTTCCAAAAGTTCCTCTTTCATTTTCGACGATGGGAGAATAAGTGAGATAGAAAAGTTTTGAGGAGGATTTCTTTTTTTCGAACGTTAACTAGAGTACGTCGCGTTAACGTCAAACTGGAGCGAAGAGCCAAACGGCGTCTCGATCTGGATCGTATACTGTTGACCGCCGATGATGCTCTGCGGTGCGTAAGGCGGGGTAAGGCTGTTCAGTGCGTTGATTGGTCCGAAATAGAACAACACCACGACTTGGTACGGCTTGATTGTTAGACCAATCTGGTTCTGAGGTATCGGCGCGCTGTCCGGGTTGGGCTGGACTACAGATCCGTTGGTGAGTATCAAAAACGTTGCAACAGTGGATTCAGAAGAGTTTTCTGTTGAGGGAGAAGGTTGCGGATCTGCAGGCGAAGAGTTCGTTCCTCCGTTTGAAGTGCCAGTGATCGTTGTCACTTCAGTGATTGTCGTCGTAATGGTGGACACAATCGTTGAAGTGCTGACGGTTACGTTACTCTGGGTTGACTCGGTTCCCATCGTGAGAACATCCAACGCCGAGATTGTCACGGGAGTGCTACCGGTGTTATTGAGTATCACAAGAAGCGTCGTCGGGTAAAGCTCCGAGCCGCGCACCACTGTTAGGTTGTCTCCGATTGGTGTCGGGGCTTCCCACCAAGACTCGGAAGCGATGTTTTGAATCGTTGACCCCGTCGTTGCAAGGCTATCATTCCAAGACTGTGAAGGGATTGCCAGACCTTGAGCCGCTGTCACGATTTCAAAACTGGGCATGCCGCCATTGTTCGTAGCCAGCACCGTGGGCGAGATGTCAAGTACAAATCCCGCGGAGGAATTGGGATTTACAAGAGCCCCCCCGTTTGATAACGTCACCACGATCTCGTTTAGCGGGACTGAAGCCGTGTAATTTATTCCACCAAAAGTCACCGACGCATTTGTAATGTCAAATCTTGCCTGGCTGTATGTCCCGCTGAAAACTTGCGCGCTGCCCAGCGTCAAGCCAGTGTTCACCACCGAAAGGAGATCTATCGTTCCTGCATTTGCGACCGTCTCCCATATCTGGTTCCCGTTCTGATCGGTGGCCGCTTCAATGTCCGAATAATTAATGTAAACATGAGTGGTACCCGCGGGCACGTTTGGAGGATCAGGCGGGTCTGTAATTTGGGCGGCGAGGATTCCGGTCGGCAAGGGATTCGAAGTAGTTGTGGTCACCGTTGTCCTGCTGGTAACAGTCGAAGAGCTCGGACCGGTTATGACCTTGCCCTGTTCTAGGGCGTTGACTCCACCGATGATCGCCGCGGCGATCAAAACGCCCACTAGGACCATCAGCATGAGGCTCCTCGCCACAGCTTTCATAGGAAAGCAAATTCCTCATTGCCGCTTATTGAGCTTTAGGTATAGTTTGTTTTGTTGTAACGCTCTAGAGAAAGCAATGGTATCACTTTGACCAAATACATTATCTACGCTCTGCAAACTTTAGTGCTTGAAGATTTTTCGTCTCAATATAACTGCAGTATGTTCAAGTCGGATCTTCGGTTGTAGACTACAAACCGTAGTGTGGAAGGTTTTAGACACTAGGTTACACTCCGCTTAACAGCTGTACTCAAATTAAACGCGTAAAAGAGAGAAAAACTGGAACTCGTAGCAGTAATTTTCTCATGACATTTGCAATCAAATCCGTTAAGCAATCATATTCGCCAGAGCCTGAAATTGCTGAACTAATGGGATCTTTCAGGAACGCAGTGGATCTGGGGCGCCGCTAATCCTGCAAGTCGATGCTTCCAAGTTGAGTAATAGGTTTTTACAACCGAAGACTTGACAGAGCCTTTAAGTCAAAGAATTACGGGTTTGAAAAAAGATGACAGTCGGAGCAGACGGCGCAGACTTGAAGGGTAACACTCTGCGAGTCTACACTTATCTCTTTAGAGTACAGAGATCTGGCGTCAGGGAAGCCCAACGTACCCTGGGTTTCAAAAGCGCGTCCCTCGCTCAATACCATCTTGATAAGCTCGTTTCACTCGGTCTCGCGACGAAGGACGATCTCGGGAATTATTTGCTCGCCAAGGAAATCAAGATCGAGGCCCTCGAACAATTCCTGAAGATTGGTACCTACCTCATTCCAAGGTTTGTTCTTTACTCGGTAATGCTGACGTTTCTTTTCGTTTATTTCGTCGTCGCCGTGGGGGATGTAATCTCAACGATAAGCGTGTGGGCATACATCTTCGCCTTCGCGGGTCTCGGAATCACGTGGTACGAAACCGCGAGAGCGTGGCGCAGAAGCCCTTAGATCGACAAAAATTGTCAAAGAATAGTTAAAAACCTCGAAAATCAAAGGCTTGCGCATCTGGAGATGCCTATCGTATGTCAACCGCCGCAGAAAAACGTGAAAAGAAGAGAATTGAAAACGAGGACAAAGTCCAGAAAGCCCTCACGACTCTGTCTCAGGTCGTAGAGAGCAACATCACCCCAAGGAACATTCGAAAGATCGTAAAGGACGCGATCAACATGCTTACGGACTCGAAGATTTCCGTGGGCGTGCGAGCGGCAAACGCAATCTCAATTTTGGAGGAAGTCAGCCAAGATCCAAACATGCCGTCTTTCAGCAGGGTCACTATCTGGTCTGCAGTTTCTACTCTCGAATCCGTGCGAGAGTCCTAATCGCCTGACTTTACTTGTTCTTCGAGCTCTAGGACAGCTCGCTTTACTTCCTCAACGGAAGCTTGATCTTCAAGTGTCGTTACATCGCCCACGTTTTGCATACCGTTCGCCACTGCTTTGACGACTCGGCGCATTATTTTCCCCGATCGAGTTTTGGGAAGAGATTTTACAAAATGAATCTCTTCTGGAGTCGCCAGTGGCCCGATGGCTTTCCTGACGTGCTCCCTCAATTCCCTCGACAGTTCTTCCGTCGGCTTGTGTCCGGCCTTGACTATGACAAACGCAACTATCCTCTCCCCCTTTAATTCGTCCGCCTTGCCCGCAACAGCAGACTCGGCTACGGCCGGATGGGAAACTAGGGCGTCCTCAATTTCGATCGTACCCAGTCTGTGACCAGACACCTTCAACACTTCGTCGGCCCTCCCTAAGAGCCAGAAGTAACCTTCGTCGTCCCTCACGCAATAATCGCCAGCGTAATACACACCGGGGAACTTGCTCCAGTAGACCTGCCTGTATCTCTCTTCATCATGATACAGCGTTTGAAGCATTCCGGGCCACGGCTGTTTAATCACGATGTAGCCCTTCTCATTTGTCTTTGCGGGTTTGCCATCGTCGTTAAGCACTTCCGCCTCTATGCCGGGAAGCGGGAACGTGGCAGAACCAGGCTTCAGCGGCACGAGACCCAACCGTGGACTCGCTGAGATCAAAATCCCGCCGGTTTCAGTCTGCCACCACGTGTCCACTATCGGACACCGGCCACCTCCGATATTGTGAAAATACCACAGCCAAACGTGCGGATTTATCGGCTCTCCTACCGAGCCCAGAATGCGCAGCGAGTGAAGGTCGTGCCTTGACGGCGGCTCATCCCCGTATCGCATCATTCCTCTAAGTGCCGTCGGGCTGGTGTAGAGGATGTTAACGCCGTACCTTTCTACCATTTCCCAGAGTCTGTCGTTTTGCGGATAATCAGGTACGCCTTCGTAAAGGACCGAGGTCATTCCAAGAGAGAGCGGCCCGAAGACTATGTAGCTGTGCCCAGTTACCCAACCAATGTCCGCGGCGCACCAGTAGACATCGCTTGGCTTTGGATCGAACACCCACTGCGTGGTCGCATTGACGTATGTCAAATATCCACCGGTGCCGTGCACTATCGCCTTGGGCTTTCCAGTCGTCCCTGAAGAGTACAGCAAATAAAGCGGATGCGTGGACTCCAGCTCTTCCGGTTTCACAAATTCATTTTTGGTGTTTGCGACGAGGTCAGACCACCAGAGGTCGCGACCCTGCTTCATCTGGACATTTTCGTTCGTTCGCTTGTAAACAATCACGTGGTCTACCTTCGGCGAATCTTCAAGAGCTTCATCCGAGATGGTCTTGAGCGGAATTATCTTGCCGCGCCTATAGCCGCCGTCCGCTGTGATTAAGACCGAGGACTCGGAGTCGTTCATCCTGTCGGATAGAGCTTGACTCGAGAATCCCGAAAATACTACTGTGAAAGCCGCGCCCAGTCTCGCGCAGGCGAGCATCGCGACCGGAAGTTCGGGAATCATTGGAAGATATATCGTGACTCTTTTTTTCTGAGTCACTCCCAGTTCTTTTAGGACGCTAGCGAATTTGTTTACTTCAGAGAACAGGTCTTGGTAGGAGAGGGTCCGAGTATCTCCTTTCTCACCCTCCCAGTAGTAAGCTACTTTGTTTCTGTTCGGAGAATCAAGATGCCTGTCTACGCAGTTGTATGAAACGTTTAGTTTTCCTCCGACGAACCATTTTGCAAAAGGAATGTTCCAATCTAGGATTTTATCCCAGGTCTTGAACCACGTTATGTTTTCCTTTGCCGTCTTTGCCCAGAATTCCTCGATGTTTTCCAGAGAGCGCCGCTGGAAATCAAAATACCTGTTGACGGGAAAAATCCTCGAAGTGGTTGGGAGTGTGTTCTCGTCTGGAGCGCTCATTTTCAGACACGCAAAGACCGACGCCAGAATTTAAAGCTGCGGCAGTTTTGCTGAAGAGATCACTGTTGCTGCTTTTTCGAGAGCTTCCACGCGAGCTCTGTTGCAATCTCCGACTTTGTCTTTCCTCTAATGTCAATGCCTTCCTTCTCAGCGGCTGCGTAGAGCGGCTCGTCGGCAGAGAGAACTTGCGAGACTGGAGCAGGACCTTGCATCGGTGGCGGCATTGGAGCTGCGGCAGGTGTAGAAGTGACTCCTTGTGGTTGGCTTTGCGAACCCTTTGTAAATTCGGCCTTTGCTTCGCCCAGAGCTCTTGCGAACTTTGGAATCCTACTCGCGCCAAACAAAACCACGACCACAACTAAGATTAGGACCCATACAACTGGATCGTCGAAAGCCATAGAGATATTCCCGATATGCAGGGTATCAATCTCCAAGTATTAAAGCGCTTTTTACAAATTGTTCCGAGGCGTCTCAACGGCGTGGGCGATGATTGTAAGGCTCGAAAAATCGAGTCCGTATATAAGCGACGGAGTCAAAGTACAGATTATTAGTCGTACGCCCGTCAGGAAGGTATCTCTTGTGCTATTTCGATGGAGCTTTCCTGCGGCACTGGCTGGAAGTGCTTTGTCAGGTTCATTGATTTCAGTGTGAAGAGGCCATACCCCGCTAGCGAAAGGCCAAGGAACCACACCCCATGAAGAAATACAAGTCCTGCGAGCACCAATCCTGTGCAGGCAAGGAATCCCTCGACGATCCCATTGCGGTCGTTTCGCAGCGTCTGGAAGTACTTTGTTTTCGTCATCTCCTTTGCCGAGCCTGATTTCGGTGTTCTGTAGAGGAAGAATCCCATCTTGTCGAAGACTCCGTAGAAAAATCCTATCGAGCCGAGCGTGATCATGCATCCCGAAGCGTAGCCCAGCATCGGAATTATCGCCAAGTTCGTGGGCGTCATCTGGCCCGCTGCGTAAAGCGCCCACACACCAGACAAGAGCGATACCGCGAAGGGAATCGCCACAATCGCTACGTAAATCGGGCTGCTAAAGATCGAGTTCGCGGGCGCGACGAGATTCAGAACCACAGCAGACGCCGAGAGAAACGTAACCAATATCCAGCTCAGGCTTGAAAAGGGCGGAAGCAGCATCATGATGAGACCCAGTCTCTTGCGGATGGAAACCTTCCCGTTGCCTAGTATCTGGCTCCAGTAGTGCGCAATGCATCTCCACCATCCCTGCGACGTTCTTCCTACCTGTTTTTTCCAAGCTTCTAAGGTCGAGGGATCTTCGCTCATTATTTTGACATTGCTCAAGTAAATTCCTCGCTTGCCAGCCATGTACATCTTTATCGAAATGTCAGTGTCGTCCGCGATTCGCTGGTTTGTCCACAGCCCGACTTCTCTCAAGTCCTTTGCCCTCACTAGAGTAAAACCTCCCTGACAGGAAAACGGCGTGTCCAATCGGTAAGATCCCATTTTCGACAGAGTGTCGCCCAGATCCTGGCTCAGGGCAAAGAGCCTCGTGACAACATTGTAATTCCTGTTATAGTGGCCATAGCGGAACGAAACAAATCCAGTGCCTGGATGGCTCTCCAATGCATCGATCCCTTTGTTCAAGATGTCAGGAGGAATGACAGAATCGGAATCCAATAACAAAACGTAATCTCCTTTCACGTACTCCATCGCCTTGTTTAGGGCGCCGCACTTGAAGTGTTCTCTGTTCGGCCTCCGGGACACCTTGGCGCTGATCCCCGAGCGGTTCAGATCCTGAACCTTTCTGTCAATTACGCCGATCGTTTCGTCGGTTGAATCATCCGCAACGATGACCTGAATCTTGTCCTTCGGATAGTCCAGGTGCTTCATCGCTTCGAGCGACTTTTCGATCACGAATTTTTCGTTGAACGTCGCTATGAGAATAGTAACGGGAGGATGGTACGGAAGACGGACATCACCGGCTCCAAGCTCTCTCGGATATTTCAGCGAAGATACAAAGAGGATGACCCAGTAATACGAGAGCGCTAGGACGGGAATGCTTAGCAGGAGTGCAATCAAGTCAATTACGAGCCACAATTGCATAAGCTATAGGCCTGTTTGCTTCTAGCCCTCAACCATCCTTATTTTAACTAGCTCATGAGGGCCAAAATCCTTCAAATCAAGCGATTACGTTTATCTCAGAGCAAGAAATTGGGCCGAACTCAAAAATTCTTATACTCATTACCGATCAAGAAATATTTCTGGCAGAGAGAGCGGTACGTGCAAAAAATCTACTTTGCCATTTTTGGCTCGGGACTAGGCCACGTAACTCGAATTCTCGACATTTCCGAGCGGCTCAGGAACTACGGGGACAGCCAGTTCTGCTACTCTTCATTTGATCAAGCACTGAAGTACCTGGATGCGCACAAAGACTCTTCCAGCGTGGTCGAAAGCCCCAGGCTGGACGTCGAGTGGACTTCCGAAGGCAGCTTTTCTTCCCGGGATGTTCTTCCCCGATTTCCATTCATGTTCAATTCCTTTCTGAGGCAGGTTGCTTTCGAAGCAGAAAGTCTCGTAAAGTTTAATCCGAAACTTGTAGTATCCGACTCGAGGCTTTCGGCCGTTCTCGCCGCATGGGCCAAGTCCTATCCCGTGATCACAATGCTAAACCAATTCAAGGTTACACTGCCGCCGCGTTTCAGCGGAAAGCTTCTCGGCGGCATTTATGAAAGAATTGCAGGAAACGTCCTTGGGCTCTTGTGGTCTTTGAGCGACAGTGTGCTGATGACGGACCTTCCTCCGCCGTACACGATAGGAGAGGCAAATCTGGAGGGAACCGAAATCTCTAGAATTGTAAAGTACGTTGGCTTTGTCTCCCCCAGTTTGGGTATGAACGGAGAGAGACTCGAAAAAGCTAGGCGCTCTCTCTCGCTTGATCACAGGCCGTTCATCTTTTTTCAGATCAGCGGCCCGGACGCGACGAAGAAAAGATTTGTTGAAGTTGCCCTTCAAGCTAGCGACGAGCTCTCGAAAAGATACAACATCGCAATCTCGATGGGCTACTCCGGCGGATCTGTCGAACCGAAGAGACTTGCCAACGGAACGTGGATCTACGACTGGTGTCCTATCAAGGACGAATTGTTCCTCCTGTCGAGCTTGGTCGTAGCGAGATCTGGCCACAGGACGATAGGAGAGTGCATCGACGCCGGCAAGCCAGCGGTGCTCGTCCCGATTCACAATCACTCTGAGCAGATCGGAAACGCCGACAAATTTCGCAGACTGGGTCTGGGTATCGACCTCAGATCTGAGCGCATGACTACGGAAAGATTGATCGAATGCGTGGATGCGTGCATAAATGATTCCAGATACAAAGAGAACATTGAAAAAATCAGAGCCATCTCGGAGAAATACAACGGAATCGAAAGAAGCGTCGAAATAATCAAGTCATATTCGTAGAGTATCCTAACCGCTGATGTCATTCCAGTGTTCTAATAATGAGAACAGCCTTGCTATGACGTAGGTTCAAATAAGTCAGAGGACATTCCCACTTTGTGTCTTACATTGGCAAAAGCAAAGAGCGCAATCTCCCTTGGAGTTTCTGCCGTCATTGTTATTGTACTAATCCTCGTAGTAGGTTTTGGAGTATTCCTAAGCAATGACCTCAATTCAACTAACACAATTACTACCGCTGATTACTCCGGTTCAAGCTCCAGTTCTACCGAGAGTTCCCAGACGGCCACGACGACCATCTTCCTGCCTACCGAACAAAGCTCATCATCCACGTCTGCATCCGGCCTCAGCCTGGACCTTTTTATTGCGCCGTCAAACGGTTCGCTGGGGGAAGTGATTGAAGTAAATGAAATCAACACGCTGGACTCTATTAACAACGTAAGTCTTGCCGATAATTGGCTCTATCCACAATCGTCCCTGGATCCCTATGCTCCTTGCAGCCTAACCGGGGCAGTAGGCTTTGCGATCTTTCAGGGAAATTATGGCCTGAACAACTACACCCACGCAAGTGCTCTTGCCTTGTACAATACGAGCGATGTCTTTTCTTGCACGACAGCGACCTACCAGAACGCCTACTATTCGTTCATGCCGCAAAGTGATCAAGCCAATCTGGTTTATTCGCAGATGGTGATCCCAAGCGCGACCACGACGCTGTCGCTCTCATTTATCGCGAAGGGATTCTGGACCGGCGGCTCGGCTTCGGGGCAAACTCCGACATTTCACGCGTTTCAAGGCAACTACACGGTACTTGCGGCAGATGAATGGGGCAAGGTCGTTCTGATTCATTTCACCGCGAGCAGTGCCGGCATTTCCTCAGGAACAACGTCTACGACGGGATATGTTACATCGAACTCAAGCTCTCCGACAGTTACGACGACAAGCACCGTGAACTGGAATTATGGAATGCTTGCAAATTTGACGTTAAATTCTCCAAAAGTCCTACCGTATATCGAGAGTGCCTACTCCTACGTTGTCTCGATGTATCCAGATCATTATGGTCCAAACCTTATGACTGTCATTATTGATGTGAACGGTAGCCAGAGTGTAGTAGGAAACTACACGACAGGTTACACCATAACTTACAGCGGAATTAAGGTACTGAATGCAACTGTTCAATTTATCACGCCCAGCAGTTACTTCTTGGCCGGAGTTGGTGTCACCAACCTTCCGAACCAAACAGAATCAGTTTCATTTTCATCGCAAGAGCAGCACATAGTCCAGGTCGCGCTGTCGAACAGCACGGTACAGAAGCTAATGGGCGCTACATCTTCTTACTACGTAGAATATATCGATCAATTTCCGATACAGAATGGCACTTATGGAGGGGATTATTTTGTTTTCTTGTTTCAGATAAACGGAACGCGAACGATAGGAATATTCGTCAACCCAGGAATTACGGCAGTGGTGAATGCGTACGCCGATACTAGGATTATCACGTTTTGCTATGGTCCCCTTACTCCAGGTGCATGCTTCACCAGTCCATGGAATGCCACCACCAGTTAGATGAAGTAGTCGCACGGCCTCATCAGAGCAAAGAGGGGATTCACAGTACCAGAGCCAAAAAGATCCATCGGGACAACAATAACATAGCATGCGGCTAGGAGCAAGTAGTCGTCAGTTGGACAAATTGGGCTATCTCTGAATCGGCAGTGGCGGCTGCCTTTCTGCCTCTCTCAATTGCGGATTCGTTAGGAAATGATGGAGGCGGCAGATTCGCAGAGGGAGGACGTATCCTTGTCCTGTAGTGTGAAACTGAAAGCCGTTGCTTTGTTTTTACCAATGAAAGACAGCGTCAATGATTTTGCTTATCTACGACCATGTGCCCTGGAAGCCGAAGTACGCGTCGCTGTCTGCAGGATACGAGCCATAGCTGTCGACAAGTTTAACCTCAAAGCCCCCCTCGGCAGCCGACCCGCTGGCCTGATGGGAGAGCACTGACGTCTGGACTGTGCAGGTAGCGGAAACCTGTGAGTTGGCGGCAATGCCTGCTGTCGCTGGGCCGCCCATAGTACCATTGACAGCGACTGATTCGGTGACCCTACCGCTGGAGCCAGCAATTACCGTGATCTCGCACGCTACCAAGTCTAGGGATGCGTTGCTGTTGTTGACTATCGTCATCGTACAGACGCCGCTCGCAAGAGAACAGGAGACGTTGCTTGCTGATAGTTCACCCAACAGGAGTGCAGGGGGAGATATGGGACCGCTGGAATTTCCTGTAGGCGAACCTGTGGCCGTGATGGTTGTTGTTATTCCGCCTAAAGTATTGCTTACGGTTCCTGAACTAACAGAAGCTGTACTGTTCTGCTGCTGAGGCAAATAGACTATGCCCAAGCCCAAGCCAAGTCCAACTATTATCGCCAAAGCCGATCCAAGCACTATTTGTCGTCTGTATTCTGACAATTTTGATTTTAACCGTCTGGAGTGATAATGGACTAGTCAGATACTTAGCTCTACGTTTTCGGATGTGCTTCACATGGTCTATACTAACTTTAGTATAGGAATTCCAGCGTCTTATGCTACTTTTAGTATAACAAAAGCCATACTTAATCGGCAATGGTTGTCATGGGCGAACCTACCTGAAACTTATCGCTAGGGAACGATGACGATAGAAGTGGCGAAACCAACCGATAACAAAGAGAAGGCTGCAGATTCCACATCTGTCTTGTCGGGAACGACCTTACGGGTCTATCGATTCCTATACAGGGAAGGAAGACCTACAAACATTCATGATGTACAGAGAGGTCTCGGCCTCAGTTCTGCCTCTGTCGCGCAGTACCACTTGAAGAAGCTTCTCCAAGCGGGTCTTGTCAAGGAGCAGAACGAGGGATACGTTGTTGATAGGATGGTCTTTGAGAACATGATCAGAATCAGGCGTGCAGTTATTCCCTTCCAAATTGCTTATGCGGTCTTCTTTGGAACGCTACTTGCTGTCCTGCTAATATTTTTGAGGAACACAAGTCAGATAAGTTCCGTCTTTCTCTTTGCCCTTACCGTGAATGTTTCTGCATTGGTTCTCTTTAGTTTCGAGACTTTGAGAAGCTTTAAACAGCGATCAATCTAGCTTCATCAAGCCTTGTTCTAAGTCAGCCAGAACAGGCGGCATTATTTTTCATAGTTCGCTTGCACTCGATAAGTGTCCAAATCCATAACGTATGGATATTAAGGTCGTATTGGGGAAAAAGGTTGATAGACAAACAGATGCCCACTCAGTTTGAATAGATAACAGAAAACAGAGACCACCCCGCGGGACGAAGCAATCGGAAAGATTCTCATGAAGCGTTATCCTGGAAGGCGAGCGGAACTCGTCGTTTTCGCAACAACATTGCTCGCGACTCAGAACGTCGATTTCGATTATTTGCTAAACCATGCGAAGGAACAAGGGTTGGAGAACAAAGTACTTGCGATTCTCTTGGAGATCGACAAAACACTTGCTTTCGCGAACCCTGACGTAGAAGACGTTCGAACGCTACAAGCTGAAAAATTGTACCAACAAGTGTGTCGGCGACTGCTCAAGTCGATCCAGCGAATTCAATTGGCCAATAAGAAACATGTAATAACAATATACCAAAGTCCAAACGAAATAGTCGAGTAGGCCGGAAAGCAACTTGGAATAAGAGGCTAAGACAGACCTGCCATAGAGGCTCGTAAGAGTATCTACTTAGTTTGAATCGGGGATATTTTGTTACTTCGGGTATGAAACCTTAATAATGGGGACAACCGTCTAAATTGGGGAAATGGCCCAGGTCACAAAAGTCGATGATAGGGGCAGAATCAAGCTCTCAAAAAGCATAGCCGAGCCGGGTAATTCTGTCGTAATAATTGATGCCGAGACTTATTTCCTAGGCATTCCAATCGAAAGAAATCCCGTACCCGCTTCGGGATCATGGATGAAAACGACTAGAGACGTTCAGTCCTTGAAAAAAATAGCTGAATATGAAGCATCCAAAGATGCATTAGCCAGAGCCAAGCACCATAAACAAATTTAGCTCACCTGATCGATCTGAGAAATTGCTTCTAGAAAGCGATGTTCTATTCGCGCACATTAAGGAAACTGATTGGCTGAAGAAAGATGCGGATCGACTACTTTCAGAGGTTGAGAGGGGTAGTTTCGGCACAATATATGCGAGTCGGGAAACACTCCATGAACTATACTACCTCTCCCCGAAAGTTGGCTGGAAGCCTCAGGAGGCTCTTTCCAAGATAGCTTCTCTAACCCAAATCAAAAATTTATCCTGGCCTCCAACTACAACAGATGTTGATCTTCTAGCCCTTTCCCTACTTTCGACTTATGATATTTCGTCAATTTTTGATGCATATCATGCCGCTGCTTGTTTGTTAAACGATCCTGAACACATCATAGTTTCAACCGACGATGTCTATGATAAGATAAAGAATCTTACAAGAGTAGAACCCAAGTCGGTTCATTGAAACAGTCGGGTCCTGATTTGAGCAAAGTCGAAGAGTTTGCGAACAAATTTCAGTTAGAAGAAAAAATAATCGAGAACTTGAAAGCCCTTCGTCGACGCAGAATCAAGATTAACAATTCGGACAAGCTGTCATTATTTCATAAGAATCGTGATCTGAAGAACCAATTTCAAAGTACATTTGAGCGCAACGACATATTTCGATAGACTTTTTCTTGCTGACAAAATTGCGAGGGGCTGTTGAGGAACATGTTCTAATTTCCAGAACAGTTCTGCTATTGCATATACTCAAATAAGCCTGAGCTGATTTTGATAACTGTTACCCGAATTGGCAAAAGCAAACGAAGCAATCTCTACGGGAGTATCTGCACTTATTGTCATTGTAATAGTTCTCATTGTTGGATTCGGAGTCTATCTCGATGCTACCATCAACACCGCCAGCACGAGTAGCGTCAGTAATGGAAGTTCCAAGACCGCAACCATTAATTCGACTTTTAGTGCGAACAACACAGAAACAGAAAGCCCAGTTAGTAACTACACTGCGACGACGGCTACTGTCGTCACTTCAGAAACTCCTCCATGCACTCCTTCCAGTGCATATATTTCGACATCTACTTTATCTGAGCAGTCTAGTATAACAACAGTTCAGGTGGCATATGATGGCACGACATGTAATTTCGGAAATAGTTTGTTTGAACCTCCCTCGGCAATCCTAATTCCCGCAAATACTCTCGTCTGGACAAACTTCCAATTGCAAGTTAATAACAGCTATTTTGTTAATGCTGCAATTCATTTCTTACCTTTCCCTGCTGTAGTAGGCGCTAACATAACCGTGGCTGTTTATTTGAATGACATTCTCAACTCGAGCTCGACAACACCAGTAACTCAGTTGCCGAATGCGGTAACCAATTCTTCATTGATCCCCACATCTAACTCTTCAAATTCGATTTTCGCGCTAACGGGCGTGACTCCAACTGGGGGAGTAGGCATGCAAACAGGATCCGCGGTAAATCTCAACGGCACGACTATCACTATTGCCATTCTAAGTGACAAGCCTCTCTGGCTTTCCGGTTGGACTCCAGAAGATATGTCAAAGGGCACGGGTGCGCAATTTGGACAATCAACAGGGCAGCTCAGTGGCACCTACGAATGGCCTGACTCTGGATTATCTCTTCCCAATTCATTACCGCAACCAACAACCAAGTTGACCTTTGAACTTCAGATTTCAGGGGATTACTTTTCATAAAAAGTGTCGATTACTTCGGCGTCACCTTTGAAACCCTTCGTGCTCTGACTGTGTCAACAATGAGAAATTCCAAAGAATAGTGAATCCGTTGTAAACTTCAGAAGCGGTCAGCCCGCCAATTCCGAAATCCCTTTGTTCGTTGGGTAATTTTTATATTACCATCTGTGTATTACCATATGAACATGGCCGAAGTCGTAAGTATCAAAGTCGACAAGAAGACAAAAGAGAGAATGCAGCGGTTCTCGAACATAAACTGGAGCGACACCATTCGCAATGCTATACGAAGTAGATTGGAGGAAGAGGAATTGAAGGACCGAAGAAACTTGGACCTGAAGGAGTTAGACGAAGCTTCCAAAATTTCAGACTCTATACGTAGGCCTTCTGCTCTTGGCTGGAATTCAACGGCGGAAATAAGGAAATGGAGAGACGCGAGAAAGAGGTAATCGTCGTTGACGCCTCGGTGATCGTGAAATGGTTTGTCGAAGAGGATTATACGAGGCATGCGCTCAGGATGCGGGATGACTACAAGAAGGGAATCATAGACATTTGGTCGACAGAACTGATGCCGTTCGAAGTAATTAATGCGCTTCGATATAATTCGGAACTTGGACAGCAAGAGATTGGCAAGGTGACCAAGTCACTTTCTAAATTCAAGATTGCCCTTTATCCATTGTTGAAGGAGCTCGGCGATTTGAGTATTGAGCTCGCACTAAAATACGGCTTGACAATCTATGACTCTTCTTACTTGGCACTCGGTCGGACATTTGATAAAGCACTGTACACGGCCGATGAAAAGATGATGTCGAAGATCTCAGGCAAAGAGAGAGTAACCCACCTGAAAGAATATTGATTTCGCTCCCGCTAACAGGAACGGTATCACTGAAAGTGAGTTCTAACAGGATATGCTCTGACTCATTGTCGTGGCGGAATACAAGTCATTGCTATGTCTGTTACTGTGGTCACAAGACTAGATGGATTGTAATATGACAGGCTCGTCTGATTTGAAGTTGTCACGCATGTTGGGTCATACTGGTAGACCTAGACTCCTTGCTTGGTTATGGTCAACACGGCGTAGGTCTGAATTGAAACAATGGTTACGCTTGTTGTTTCCGTCTGCGTAGAACCTGTGAGAGTTTGAGTTACGATCTAATTCTTTCCAGAAGAGACCGCGTATCCAATAGAGGCTCCTGGCCCCAAAGCGATTAGAATGAACACAACTGAAACAAGAAGCATTGTGCGAGGCGACAAGTTAGGATTTCTCACCGATTATTTTCGGAACTGTAAAGATAAATTGTCGTCTGGAGGCAACTGTTCTAATCATCAGAACAAGTTTGCTATTGCATATTCTCAAATACGACTGACGGCTTTTCGAATATTGTCTTACATTGGCAAAAGCACGCAGAGCAATCTCGCTTAGAGTTTCAGTGATAGTTGTCATCGCGCTAATTCTGGTAGTCGGTTTCGGAGTTTATCTCAACGATACATTCAACACCTCAAACACTGCTACGAGCGTTTTTGCTAGTAATACCAGTTCCTCAACATCGAGTGGTAGCGCATCCGTTATTACCACTCAAAACACTACATCCAAGATCATTCTCTCTCAAGGAACGACCTATCAGGTACAATCGAGCTACGATTGCGTGGCCGGTCATTTTGCACAGCCGTTCAACATAACCACAATTTCCTACCTTGAGGGCGGAATAAACGTGACAAATCCAGGAGTCACGGTTTATGTTTCAACTACTCAGCAAGCTCAGACGACCAACTTGGGTCACCCAATCCAGTGGGCCTATTCTGCAAATGTGACAAATTCGACAACGTTCAAGGTTATTCTCCCTTCAGGGTCCTACGTCCTGTGGATCGAAGGCGCAGACATGGGATGCGGGGCGACGATTGTCACGCCGCTCGAACAGTTGACTGTGGTCACAGTAACCCAGGCCATCATGGTCACACCCGAATCTTAGATCGTTCTGAACAGCCCAGTTGTTTTAATCATCAGAAGTCTCGCTATTGCGTATTCCCAAATAACGGCAAGACAGAGTATGCCTTCTATTGAGATCCCAATACAATCAACTTAACCTCATGATCTCCAAGAAGTCTTTCAGCTTTTGAAAAGTCGGAGTCCGATGTGAGAAGTGATTCAATGTTGAAACCTCTATTTTTCAAGGAGATCAAATGAGCAATGTGGAGCAAATCTAGACTCCTGAGCTTGACATCGGAGGCTAGAGCAAGACAGGAGCCAGATTCCAAATCAACCTTCCCAAACGGCGTCGCCACTTGCTCGACTGCAGGAGGTAGGAGTTTCACATCGTACTTTGACATCAAATGAACTAGATATGCCAATAGTACCGTGGAAGGTTGGACATCTTCGACCGGAACCGCGGAGATTAGCTCTGGCTTCCGCGAAATAGACGCTGCTAACTCGACGAGAAAGAGCTCTGATACTACTTTTTCTCTGGTTCTGGCCAAGAGCGTGGCAGCTTCTCTGCTCCTTTGGCGCGTTGACGTATCCATGGCAGCAATTACCAGACTCGTGTCGATGTAATTCATCTGAATTCCCTATCCAGTTTGACCCCAGCGAAATTCAATTTGCCAGCAGAGTCCAAATTTTGGATGATTTTGACTAGCTTACCAAGCTGTTTGAGTTCTTCTTGAGAGTCTAGCCCTCTCTTCATCAATTCTCGAATTGCTTCACTTCTGTTGGAATATAGCCCGGTCTTCACGAATAGGTCGATGGTCTCCAGAGTTTCTCGATTTAGCCTCACAGGAATAGTTTCAGTCATTTTATATACGTATGCGAATACGTATATAAAAGATAAGCGATATTCTTTATGGTCGAGCCTGGCTACTCTATGTCCCGATTAAGAGCTCCCGGCTGGCATCTGTTGGGCAAGCAGTCGTAGAGCGAACCAACCGCGCTCGGAACAGCATGAACAAGAACACCGAGGGCCACGAATGAGGATACGGCTGAACCCCAATCGCAACCGCCTACAATGATCCCATTATTGCCTGAATGCCATTCCCATGAATTCGAGTCGTCTCTACGGACCAGGGATTCGAGTGTGAGAAGCCTGGCAATGATCGTTCTAATCATCAGAACAGTTCTGCTATTGCATATTCTCAAATAATACCATATCGCCTTTGATATTCGTTACCCGAATTGACTATAGCACGCAGAGCTATCTCGTTAGGTGTATCTGCCCTGATAGTCATTATTATCATCTTGATAGTCGGTTTTGGTATCTTGCTCAATGCTACTTTCAACACTACAACCACGGCAAGCATCTCATCAAGCACTTCGTTCTCGACGCTTGTAAGTAATTCCTCTTTCGCGACAACCCAAAGCTCGAACGCTACTCTTTCCTCGTCATCGATTTCGACGGCATCAACATTAGTTACAGCGCAAACCACAAACTCGACTTTGGGTCTAGAACTCTCAGTATCTGTAAATTCGACCAGCGTCCCTAGCGAGGACGCAATCCAGGTATCGGGTTCCATTACAAATACACTATCGACCGTAAACAACTTGACGGCAGCAAACGACTGGCCGATTCAAGGGCCTGCTGGTCTGCTCGCGCTACTCTCTGGGCCCTGTGATCTCGGAAATGGCACAAACAAACTCTATTCCCCTATTGGTTTTGGAGTTTTCGCGGGGTTCTACGGGCTGAACAATATTTCCAGTGCCGGAAATCCCCTGCCGATATGGGCATTCATTACGTGTCCTGCTGATTTTGCATTCAATGGCTCAAGTTTAATCGGTTTGCTTCAGAACATCACGAGCTATTCATTCCTCCCAAAGTCTGATAGTGGATACTACTCTGCATACTACTCAGGTTCTGAAGGGTTAGCGAAAGGAGTGTTACAGGCCACAATTGCAGATAGCGCAACGGTCTCTGCGAGCAACAGCACGGGAACACTTCCACCGCCCTATGATACGCTCGGCTCCTCACTACCTCAGAACTATACTCTGGTTGCCGGTGACGAGTGGGGTCAAATCGTATTATTGCAATTCACAGTCACTCCATCGAACAATCTCCCAGTTTTCGGCGAGTTTCTTTCATCTCTAGCCTTGGAAGGTTGTTCGGAAGGCGGCGTCCCTATTCCATGCATCTCATTTCAATTTGCTGGTGCAATCCTTTTCAACTGTGCTCTCGAGGCCGCAACATCCTCTGGTTGTATTGAGCATCTCAGTTCAGATTTGGGAAACTATACGATCACAACTTGGTATCCTTACGTCGACCAGGCAAACGAACCAACGTCAGCAAATTGCTGGTTCAGCGAGAGCGGTTATGCTACGCCTCCCTATGGGTACTGTTTCTTGATAAACTCGACAGCATTTGTCTATAGTGTTGTGTAGTTTGATCTGGTTTGACCTCAACTCGAACCAATTTTGGAAAGACAAAAGCAAACCACTATGACGGAAGTAATCACTCTGTGCCACCAACAGACCTATACTAATTCTTCAACCAGTGGTTAGCAAGTTTGCAACTTCAAAAGGCATCACTCACGTTCTTTCAATTGTAATCATAATTGTAATTGTCGCGGTTGCGTTCGGAGGATACTTTTTCGGCTCCGCCAACGTATCTACCAATACCACCAAAATCTTCCAGAAAAGCGAAGTTACAGAGACGCTTGTTCAGGTGAGCCAAGTTACAGAAACCAACCCGATGGCTGTCGAAACCATCACTGAGGTAGTACTGATATACACCGGAACCAATGCCGGCGAGGGGTTTTGCGAATCAGATGCTCTCAATAATACAAACTGTATAGGCATGTCGATTGTTAGCGTCACAACGAGCACAACGATGCTTTACATTAATCCGCCAAACGCCGCGCAGGGCTACGTCAACGTTACGGTTACGGAAGTTACTTCGTACAGCTCTCTTTCCTGTTAGAACGCATTGACAAACTATACCACAATCACATCAAACACCAACAAGACCACAATTGACTGGTCGTGGACCTGCTCAGGGTGACCGAACCGATCTGCCATCTTCAAGAGCCATCAGCCCAACACAACAAGTCGGAAGGATTATGCCATTGAGTATTGTTTAATATCGGAAAGTGGTAAGGACTGGTGGAAACAATCGGATGAAGAAACGAAACGTATGGATTGCATTGATCACCGCAGCCATCCTAGGTGTCCTCATCTATGCTCCGGTTATACCCATTCCTCCCTTTTCTAGTGGATTTTCCGGTGTGTACACTCCTCCTCATACTCTTGATTCTGTCGCAATGAAGTTTCTCAACTTTGGCACACAGTATCACGGACCCTATGCACCTTACTACGCCCATGGAACACTTGAGTTCTGCTTAGTTCAGTATTGTGGTCCTACCCCATTTGGTGCGTTGCTCTGGGCTGATTTCCTCGTCGCAATTGCGGCAATCGACGTTGGTCTGCTCGTAAGTTTCATTCTGACAAAGAAAGGCTTGACCGGAGCATTGTCCCAACTAGGTTTTGGAGTCCTCGCGGTAATCTCTCCGGTCCTTGTTCTTTTTCTAGGAATTTCCCCGGTGTGGATGAGCATTAACCGTCTCGTGAAAGAAGAGATCATTGTTACAGGCGCGGTTCTAGTCTTGACTGCAGTAGCTGAAATATGCTGGTTCAGGAAAAGCAAGCAAAACCAATTCCTCAGGCAGTCAGAGAAACTTGAAAGTGACCATCAAGTACGCGCGCAATGAAGCCTTAGAGATAGGTAGGAATACGGATTCCTCTGGAATCCTTAAAATGATATTTCTGATGACATAAGTTTCTCATGATATTGGACTGGAGAGCAGTGGGCTGGATCAATGCGAAACTGCAATCTGAGAAAGTTGCTTTAGTACGCCCTTTTTCTTGATGCCCCAAAGCTCGATTCCCATTACTTCACGTCTCGGTCCAGTTCAACTATCACATTATCCTCCACTTCCTTCACGCTATCAGAAGGACCCTTCCTGAAATGCGTGTATGGGATGTCCTCTTTGGAATCGTAACTGACTTTCATTTAAGGGGACCCAAGACCCAAAGCACCTCCCCACTTTCTTTCTAATAAGCCTGTCAACCTTTCGATGAGCGATAAAACGGTGATAACTCTGTTCGTTTCTTCGGGCGCATAAACAACTACAAGACTTTTTTTGATCAACCGGTTTCACCGCAACCATGGCGTCCGACTCGATGTCCTTGTAAATGGAATCTGGGCTGGCTGTACCTGAAATTACGTCCTGCCTTTTCACAATTCGATCCCGCATTTTCTCTGTTGCGTGTCGGCTAAACTCGACTCGATACAAAAGTCACCTTCCGTCTCCTTTTTGTTTACCTGGAATTGAATGTTCTGAGCATCACGCAAGCCAAGTCCAATAAATGCTCCTGATTCCATATGCCGAGCCTGTTAGATGGATACTCTATCACATGAGGCGAGCAGAATTTCCTGTGGTAACCAAAAATGGAATCTTCTGAACCAACCTTCACAACCCCGGGTTTCTAGGGACGATGTCCCATCTAAACATGATTGGACGAACTTTGGAAGAGATGATCAACCGTTCAGAATTTGGCCAAGTATTCGTCGCACTGCTTTTTCCGGGTTACAATCAAATGAGCGCGATCATTGTATTCATGCGGTCAAACGTGGAACTCGAGGCAGATTCTTCCGAGCATAAGAGTAGCGCTGTTGTTTCGGTCTGTTTTTAATTGTTCCTCTTGGGAGCTCATTGAGCACGCCCGAACGGGTAACAGTACGTACAGGATAAATCTAAAAGTCGTGGACTCCTGCGCTTGAATTAATGAGGTAGAAACTACAATGATGAACGAAGGCTATAGGACATGCTCGGGATGTAATAGAGAGATAATGGTTTCATCCAGAGGTTTATTTTTGCCTCATAAGGACAAGAAAAAGAAAATCGTTTGCCCCATGTCTGGCAAAGCACCTAACTATGATATATGCGATTTATGCGGAAAGAAAATTGCAAACCCTGACAATGAAACTAGGTATTGTTCAGAAGAATGTGAGAAAAAAGATTCTCGCCGTCACTTGATGCCTGTTAATCAGGAAATTTCCAAACGAAAAATCAAGTCATTAAAATTTTCAAACCCGCTTTACTTTGATTGATGGAAATTATTCCCAAATTATCCAATAGCTGGTTTCAGATAACTCGTCCCGACGAGTTGGGCTAGGAACAAGTCGCTGTCGGTGAAAGCTGGGCAGGAAGTATTCAGTCCTGAAGAGCCATCTCCGTTTGTCTGCGCAATTCCTATCCCGAACAGTGAGCTACCGCATCTGACGTACTGTGGAAAGAAGTATGAAAAAATGAAAGACCACTGAAAGTCGTAGACAACGATTATTGATTCACCAGTCGAATTGAAGAGCGCCTGCTCGGGAAAAGCGTAAACTGCGTCGTATGGATACGGACCGCCCTGCGATGCATTTCCGAAGCTATCCGTTATGTACATCGATCCGGTAAAGTTTGCATCGAAGCTTCCATTCGTGGTCAGACTAGAGTCATTCTGCGGATAGTAGGCGTATTTCATGCAGATCTGAGCAAAATTCATCGTGAAATTGCTGATGATAAAGTAGGTTGAGCTGTTCAAATTGAATCCTGATGGATAATTTTCTAGGCAGGTCGTGGGAAAATTTGCCGGAAGGGATTGCTTCACGTATTCCGACCCACTCGCAATCTCAGTTACAGTCTTCGTAGAGATGACTGTCTGTGTGCTCGTGAGGGTGGTCTCGATTGTCGCAACACTTGTTTGCTCGGGAAGTGGAGATGAACTTGAGCTGTATTCGTAAAAAAGGACGCCGAGAGCAGAAGATAGAACGATTATCGCAAGCACTAGACCGGCAACAACTCCAGAGACACCCGTCTTTGATGCCAAACTCGCAACCTTACATCCAGCCGTTGTATATGAGACTACCCAACGGCTTGCCTGTTCTGATCTTTAGAACACGACCAGAGGATGGTAGTTTCAAATAACACGAATAGTCTTATCAGCATGTCTCTCATTGGCAAAAGCAAAGAGTACGGTTTCGTTAGCATTTTCTGCAATCATTGTAATTGTACTAATCGCCATAGCAGGCTTTGGGATCTTTCTCGATGTCACTTAAACCGAAGTGCAACCAATTGCTGTACAACGACTGTCAGCAACGCTCCCAAGCTTCCTCCTCGTCCAATGTGACAACTTCCATAACAACCTGCGTTCAAACTGCTCAATCTGGGATTTACGTTTTGGTTCTAAACGATTCTTCAGGTGCGGCACTCGAAGGAGTTCAGATAGCTGGGAATGTCAAGTGGCTCTGCGGTTCTTACGCGCCACCAGGTTATTTTGTTGCAACACAGAATATCAGCGCAACGAATACTTCTTCCGATGGAACGCTCTTCATTGGTTCTATCGTTGGAAACTATTCACTAACTCTTCCGCTGTCGTGTGTTCCTATATCTGAAAGTGGCAAGGACTAGAAGCCATGCAGAAAAAAGAACAAAACTCTCCACATGTCGCCACCAGACCGGAAGAATTGGCACGCTTCTGCCTTTTCATTTACATTGCCGCCACTGTTTCCTCCACTTTTCTGTTCCTCGTTTCACTAGCAAATCCTTACAACAATGTGTTAGATGGTTACACCTTCGCTGGTGCTCTGGGTTTATGGTTTGTAGCACTTTTCAGCGGAGCGTTCGAGTGGAATTACTCCAAAAGAGCATCAGTTATCATGCTTGTTGCTCTTCTGCTCTTGACTGTCGTCGGCGTACTCCGATGGATGTTCGTCCTTCAGGGTATTGATTAGTTTCCTCGTGCTTTTCAATTCGTCCCATCTCTTCCTCCTCGTAGTGGTCGATTCTAACCTGGTGAAAATATTTAGATAATCGGATGTAAGTACCAATTCCGATTTGCCTTCTCAGTCGGAAGTCACACTGAAAGTTGGAAAGAAAGGAGAAATATTCACCAGCGCCGAACTGAGAAAACGAGCCAGAATTAAGGAAGGCGGCCAGGTAAAAGCTAGCGTCGTAGGAAATAAGCTCATCATAGAAGCGATACCTTCAATCGAAGAGCTGTTGAGCAGACCGCCGATCATGCGTACTACAACAAGAGTAATTGAGAAGATCAATGAAGAAATCCAAAAGGCAGAGGGAATCTATGGATGAACTTTTGCTTGATTCTTCATATCTTTTTCCTCTATTCGGCATAAAGTTAGAATACAAGAACTTTGAAGCGGTATTTCCAAGTTCGTTATCTCAAAGATTTGTCGTGAAGTACAATCCAGTTTCACTGATTGAGGCAAAATGGTACGTTCTTAGAGAGTCAAAGAAGAAGCGAGAACACGAAAACCTCGTTAAGAGCTATCGGACAGGGTTGTCGTCCCTCCAAAGGGATAAGAGACTTGAAAGTACTTTGCTAACAAACGAAAGGATCGAAGAGCTGTCTGACTCTTTACTAGCTACATTTGAGGTCAAGGATTATTTTGACAGAATAATCTATTCAACAGCCGCTAATTTGCAATGTACATTCCTAACCGAAGATGACCAGCTACATAACTTGTTTGACAACGCTAAGAATAACCTAATGAAACCAAAAGAGATCAAGAAGTGGAAAGATATTCTGCCCAGCCTTTGACGTAAACAGTTCGAGAGAAGTGTCGAAAGTCATATTCAAAGACCTGATCTGTTTTTCTGTACCCGTACCTAAATCAAATGATGTGCCGGAGTGAAATGACGTCATACAAATTTTGCAAGAAATTAATTGTTATCATTGGAATAATCATTGAAAACAATAGGGGACCCCCTAGGAGGGGGATCGAAGCTAGCTAATGTCTTTCGAGTCATGGCAGGTCTTTGGTACAGGTCTTTTGTTCAGGTCTCCCATCTCGTCAAACGTCGAGTTTCCTCTCGGATGTTTTCGCCCTATGTTATGGGAAAATGTTTCGAGAGTGCCGCAATTGATAACGATTAATAGTATGATAGCTCAATAAGAAAGCAAATGAGCGCAATATCAGCCATAGTCCCGATAATCCTCCTATTCGCTGACGGCCTTATCTTCGGCGTCGCGGCGAAAAAGGGAGTAATGTCCGCAATACTCATAATCGTCGGCCTGATTCTCGCAGGTGCAATCGGACTGACAATTCCGTTCCTCACGACGGCAAACATCTGGAGCCACGTCGTCAACATAGCCACTTCCCAGGCAAAGCACATCGGACCTGTATTCTACACGATGCCGATCTTCTGGATCATCGGATTTGGAATCGGCCTCTGGAAAGGCTAGCTTTACATATTTAGCCGCTACGCCTCATTGAAAAGATGCGCCACCCCGTCACCGATATCGCGCTGCTCGCTTACATCGCCAAGAAAAACGCGCGGGTGGTTAGTTATACGGAAGCTACGAAGGCTTGCAAGAGCAGCAGCTCAGCTTCAAGGGCGCTCCACCAGCTCATAGGCGAGGGACTTATAGAACCCAAGCCGAAATTACAGGGACTGCGCTACGTCACGCAGTACGTGGTAACTCCACGCGGAAGGCAGGTCGCAGAACTCGCGCTACAGCTGACGCAACTGAGAGAAGCCGCAAGATCAAACTCTGAAGAAGCGCCAAAGGCGGCGAAGAAAGCATCACTTTCTTGAGACGGTCTTTTTCAGCACGTAATCGAGTATCCCGCCGCTGGTAAAGTAATCCTTCTCGACAAGAGAGTCAATCCTCACAATCAAGTCAGCCGAGACTTTTTCCCCGTTCTTCCGGGTAACAGTCAAGCGCGCAGTAGATCCATTCTCCACAGCCGCCTTTATTTCGCTAACGTCGTACGTCTCGCTCCCGTCAAGAGACAAGGACTTTACGCTCGCGTCCTTTAGCTGAAGCGGAAGCACGCCCATTCCAACAAGGTTGCTCCTGTGAATTCGCTCGAAACTTTCCGCGATGACCGCCTTGATACCGAGGAGCTTCTGACCCTTTGCAGCCCAATCTCTTGAGCTGCCGCTTCCAAATCCCTTCCCTGCGACGACAACTAACGGAACTCCTTCCTCCTGATATTTCATAGACGCGTCATAAATTGGAAGTACTTCTCCGTCCGGAAAATGCTTTGTCTGCGCCCCCTCGGTACCGCCCATGATTGCATTCTTGATCCTGGGGTTTGCAAACGTCCCCCTGATCATCACTAGGTGATTCCCTCTTCTCGAACCGTAGGTGTTGAAATCATCTTCCGCAACGCCCTTTGAGAGAAGGTACTTGCCCGCGACAGATTTCGAGCTGAAAGCTCCCGCCGGAGAAATGTGGTCCGTGGTGACGTAATCCCCGAGGATCAAAAGCGGCCTCGCTGACCTAATATCCGAAATCTCCTCTTCGCGCCCCATCCTCTCCTGATAATCGACAAAATAGGGCGGCTGCTGGATATACGTGCTATTTTCGTCCCACTCGTATTGCAGTCCGGTCGGCGCCTCTAGTTTGTTCCACTCTGAATTCTGGTTGTATACCTGCGCGTACCTTGACCTGAACATATCTTGGCGAATCTTCGTCTCGTATTCGAGTACCTGCTTGCCCGAGGGCCAGACATCCTTCAAATAAACCGGATGTCCATCTCTATCCTTTCCAAGCTCTTCTCTAGTGAGATCTTTCAAGACACTACCGGCGAGCGCAAAAGCCACAACCAGCGGCGGCGACATCAAAAAGTTCGCCCGAACGTCCTGATGAATTCTCGCCTCAAAATTTCTGTTACCCGACAGCACGGCAGCGGTCGTCAGGTTGTTCTCCCTGATTGCCTTGCTCACCGGTTCAGGAAGTGGCCCGCTGTTTCCAATGCAAGTAGTGCAACCGTACCCTACGATTCCGAAACCGAGCTTGTCCAAGTATTGGAGCAGACCTGTCGCTTTGAGATATTCCGTGACCACCATCGAGCCCGGCGCCATGCTCGTCTTGATCACTCTCGGCACTTCGAGACCAAGCTCGACCGCCCTCTTTGCAAGGAGACCGGCCGCAATCATCACGCTAGGATTGCTCGTGTTCGTGCAGCTTGTGATCGCAGCGATGACAATGTCCCCGTCGGAAAGCGTGTAATCCTTGCCCTCGTAGCTCAGCGCAGCTTTTTTCTTTCCAATCGAGGGAAACGCCTCAGCAAAGTGAGTGCCCACATTTCTGAGATCAACTCTTTCCTGTGGGAGCGTAGGCCCCGCAACGCTTGTCTCCACATTTGCAAGGTCGATCTCGATTTCCTGCGTGTAATCGATTTGCCCGTCAGCGGGGACGCCGAACATTTCTTGGGCGATAAAATATTTCTTTACGAGATCAATGTGCGCGTCAGATCTCCCGGTCAACTTCAAGTATCGAAGGGTCTCTTCATCCACCGGAAACAGCGACGCGGTTGCGCCGAACTCCGGCGTCATGTTGGAAATCGTTGCTCTTTCCGCGACCGTGAGCGCCTTTACTCCCTCACCGAAAAACTCCACGAACGCGTCCACCACTCCTACCTCGCGAAGCTTCTGCGTGACAGTCAGTACTAAATCAGTGGCAGTAACTCCTTCTCTCAGACGACCTGTAAGATGCACCCCAAAAACCTTGGGCGTGACGAACGTGACTGGCTGCCCCAATAGCGCCGCCTCTGCCTCGATTCCTCCTACTCCCCATCCGAGGATTCCCAGACCGTTGATCATCGGAGTGTGAGAATCCGTTCCAACCAGCGAGTCAGGGTACGCCAGAGTTTTCCCGCCGAGGTCTTGTTGCATCACGACGCTCGCAAGAAATTCCAGATTTACCTGATGAACGATTCCAGTGTCAGGCGGCACGAGCTTTAATTTGTGAAACGCCTGCTGGGCCCACTTTAAGAATTTGTAGCGCTCCCTGTTTCTCTCAATCTCCTTCTCCGCGTTGATCTGAAACGCGGCGCTGCTTCTGAACGCATCAACCTGGATCGAATGGTCTATTACAAGGTCAATAGGAATCTCGGGCTCTATCACCTTCGGATCCAGTTTCAATGACGCCGCCGCGTCGCGCATTGCAGCAAGATCAACTAGCGCTGGAACGCCTGTCAGGTCCTGCATCAAAACCCTCCCGACCTTGAACGGTATCTCTCTGTCAGCGGGAGACGGCGCATTCCAGTTGGCAAGAGCTTCAATGTCAGAATCGGTTACGGCCTTCCCGTCCTTGTTTCGAAGCAATGACTCGAGCAAGATTCGGATTGAAATCGGAAGCCGAGATATTTTTACGCCCAACAGCCTTTGGAGATTGGGAAGAGAGTAATACTCGATCCTCTTCCCCGAAATTGTAAATTCATCTACTACATTGACTAACTGAAGGTCTGGCATACTCAGTTATTCGGCTTTACAATATTTCAGCCTTGCCGGTTACATCTGCACTGAGTCTCGGCGAGCAAACCGCTCCGTCGGAAGCGGAGCCCACGAGCGACGCGTATTTAGCCAGCGCGCCCCACTCGTAATTCGGCTTTGGTGCTTTCCATTTTGCTCGTCTCTTCGCGATTTCCTTCTCAGAGACAAGGAGATCAATAGTTTGCTTTTCAATGTCGATTAGAACATCGTCTCCTTCTTGAACCAGAGCAATCGGACCTCCAACCATGGCTTCAGGAGAAACATGCCCGACCATTATGCCGCGCGTAGCACCTGAAAACCTGCCGTCGGTGACTAGCGCGACCTTTTCGCCGAGGCCCTGCCCGACAATCGCCGCGGTAACCTGAAGCATTTCCCTCATGCCCGGCCCACCCTTTGGACCCTCATACCTGATGACTAGGATGTCGCCCTTTGATATGCTCTTCTTGTCAACAGCGTCAAAAGCTAATTCCTCCCTGTCGAAGACCCTCGCCCTACCCTTGAACTTCCTGATGTCCAGTCCGGCCACTTTGACGACAGCGCCTTCGGGAGCAAGCGATCCTCGCAAAATGACGTCGGTTCCCATCGGCCTTATCGGCGAATCAACCGAGCGGACCACGTCCTGATCCTTGAGAAACTTTGAGGCCCTAACATTTTCCCTGACGGTCTTGCCGGTAATCGTAAGGCAGTCGTCGTGGAGCAGTTTCTTCTCGAGCAGCTTCTGCATGATCAGGGGAACGCCACCGACTTTGTCGAGGTCGTACATCACGTACTTTCCGCCGGGGCGAAGATCGGCAATATGCGGAACTTTCTTTCGTATCCGCTCGAAATCATCCAGGTCCAGTTTAACACCGCTCTCCTTTCCGAGCGCGATCAAGTGCATGATCGCGTTCGTCGAACCTCCAATAGCTTGCAAAACGCAAATCCCGTTCTCGAACGCCTCGAAAGTTAGAATGTCCCTCGGTTTCAAGTCCTCCATTATCGCATTAAGGACGGTTCGGCCGGTCTCAAAGACTGCCAGGGCCCTTCTCCCATCAACGGCCGGCGGCGTCGCGCTCCCCGGCAGCGCCAGTCCGAGTGCTTCACTCATGCACGCCATCGTGTTCGCGGTGTAAAGGCCCCCGCAGGAGCCGGCCCCAGGACAAGACGCGTCTTCCACCTTCTTCAGATCCTCCATGGAAATACGGCCGCTCTCGAAAGCGCCTACAGCCTCGAAGACATCCTGTATCGTGACATTCCTTCCGTCAACAACTCCAGGCATTATGGTGCCGCCGTAAACAAACGCGGAAGGCAGGTTTAGCCTCGCCATCGCCATCATCATTCCAGGAAGACTCTTGTCGCACCCGGCAATCCCGACGAACCCGTCATACTGGTGCGCCCTGATCATCAATTCCACAGAGTCCGCGATGATCTCCCTGCTCACGAGAGATGATTTCATCCCCTCCGTTCCCATCGCGATTCCATCGCTCACAGCTATAGTCACAAACTGCCTAGGAGTGCCGCCGGCTACCGCGATCCCTTCTGAAGCTTTGTTCGCGAGCAAGTTCAGGTGGACGTTGCAGGGAGTCGCCTCATTCCAGGTGTTTGCAACTCCCACGAGCGGTTTCGTAAGATCCAAATCGCTGAGGCCCATTGCTTTGTAGTACGATCTGTGGGGCGCGTTTTTTGCCCCCTCGAGAACGGCGGCGCTGGCGAGCTTTCTTTTCTGGGAGGAGACGAGCTTTTGAGGCAATCTATTTCACGGAGTTTTTAATCTGGACATGCAATTACCTATAATGGTTATGTCATGACGACGCACCGGATCACAGTCTTGTCGAAAGAGGGATGCCACTTGTGCGAAAGGGCGATCAGCACTCTGAAGGAACTCTCGGGAGATTTTGTCCTAGAAATAATTGACGTTTCAAAAGACTGTTCGCTTGAAGAATATCTTCTCAGGATTCCGGTCGTTCTAAAGGACGGCGAGATAGTCTTCGAGGCAGAACAGTTAGCTTTGCTGGATGATTGCAAAAGAAATCTTTCAAAGCTCGCTTGCAGTACGTGACCCAATTTCTTTTATCCGAGAAAATCGCCCGTTTGAGACAAGTTCAGTCTTGACAGACAGCCTCTCAGTAAAGGACAATCGCACCGGAAAACAGTACGAAATTCCGATTGCTGAAGATGCGATAAGAGCTGCGGAGCTAAGAAAGATCAAGGTCTCAGATTCCGAGCTCGGCGTGCTGTCTTATGATCCGTCACTTGCAAACACCGCATCATGCCGTAGCAAGATCACCTTCATCGACGGCGACGCGGGGATATTGAGATACCGCGGCTATCCGATCGAAGAGATTGCCGAGAAAAAGGAATACCTCGAAGTCGCCTACCTCCTGATCAACGGAGAGTTCCCCTCGAAGGGCGAGTACGAGACGTGGTCCAAAAATATCACCTACCACACGAACGTCCACGAGAACGTCAAAAAGTTCATGGACGGCTTTCACTACGACGCGCATCCTATGGGAATGCTCGTTAGCTCCGTCGCGGCGCTTTCGACTTTCTACCCTGACGCGAAGCAGATTTTCCAGGAACAATCAAGGCAGCTCCAAATTTACAGACTCGTTGGAAAAATCCCGACTCTGGCAGCCTTCGCGTACCGGCACTCGCAGGGAATGCCCTACAACTATCCGAGAAACGATCTCTCGTACTCCGAGAATTTCCTCTCGATGATGTTTCGCCCGCCCGGGTACTCGCCCTACCACCCCGATCCAGTGCTCGCAAAGGCCTTGAACGTGCTTTTCATCCTGCACGCAGACCACGAGCAAAACTGCAGCTCGACCGCCATGAGAGTCGTCGGCAGCTCGCACGTCGATCCTTTCAGCGCGGCCGCCGCAGCAATCGCCGGATTGTACGGACCCCTGCACGGCGGGGCGAACGAAGAGGTCGTGAGGATGCTCGAGGAGATCGGCTCGAAGGAAAAGGTGCCGGAAATAATAAGACAGGTGAAAGAGGGAAAGAGGCTTCTCTTCGGCTTTGGACACCGCATATACAAAAATTACGACCCGCGAGCGCAAATAATCAAAAAGATGGCGGACAACGTCTTCGGCGTAACGGGGAAAAACAGTCTCCTCGAAATCGCGCTCGAACTTGAGAAAACGGCCCTTTCGGATGACTATTTCATAAAGAGAAAATTGTATCCCAACGTCGACTTTTACTCCGGCCTGATTTATCAGGCGATCGGGCTCCCAGTTGAAATGTTCCCCGTCGTTTTCGCGATAGCGAGAATGTCCGGCTGGCTCGCGCAGTGGCAGGAGATGCTGCTCGACTCCGAGCAAAAGATTGCGAGGCCGCGGCAGATCTACACCGGCTATGCCGAGCGGCACATCGACAGCAAATGAAATATGCACGTGATCTTCGTTTAATACTATGATAAACAAGATAACGTCGTTCGCGGTCGTCGTGCGCGACGAGAAAGCTTCGGCAAAGTGGTTCAAGGAGAAACTGGGCTTTGAGGTAAAGTCGAGCGACGGGCACTGGGTCACTGTCGCCCCCAAGGGCGCTCGAGGTCCTGTCCTGCATTTGTGCAAGACAAAGCCGCTCGAAAAGGGAAACACCGGAATCGCTTTTCTCACCAAAGATCTGGAAAAAGAATATGAGATTCTCTCCAAAAAGGGAGTAAAGTTTACCGTAAAGCCCCGAGACGACGGCTGGGGTTTGTACTCGATGTTCAAAGACCCTGACGGGAACGTCTTTTGGCTCATGCCCGACTAGATCGACATTAAAAATTCGTTCAGGTGCCGGTTAAAGTCCGCCGGCCTCTCGATCATAGGAAGGTGCGATGCGTCCCTGATGACGACGAACTTTGCCTTTGGGATGTTTTCCTTGAGATACACCGACCACGGCACCGGCGACATCTTGTCCTCTTCGCCGGCGATTATCAATATGGGGAGACTGATTGATCTTAGCTTCTGCCTTACGTCGAAGCTGTTGCAGGCGTCGAAATCCGCGGCCGCGACCATGCTGTCGCACTTTAGAATTTCGTTCGTGACAAAGCGAATCGTGTCGAGGTTTGTCTTTGAGGAAAACTGCCTCGGGCCTACAACGGTTTTTACGGTCTCCTCGAACCTTGCCCTAAGACCTTCCCTGATGGACGGCAGTATGCCAAGCTTCGCGCCGGCGGAGACTATGACAGCTCCCTTCAGGTTGTCGCAGTGCTCTATCACGTTCATTAGAGCTATTGCTCCTCCCAAAGAGTGCCCGACTACGATCGCCTTTTCGGGGCAGGTCTTTTTGATAAACTCGGAGACGATTTCCGAATAGGATTTTACGAGTATCTCGCCTTCTATCGGCTCTGACTTGCCGTGGCCCGGGAGATCTACTGTTATGATTCTGTACCTGTCGGAGAGGGGCTTTTGCTGGTTCCAGAATGAAGAGTTCTCGCACGCGCCGTGGACGAAGACGACCGATTTCCCGCGGCCCCCTTCTTCATAAGCCACGGATTTTCCCCTGATTTTGATCGAGGGCACCATCGTCGTTTTTTCTTCTACCCTCATGGCAGAAACATCCTTGACAAGTGGTAAAACGATTTCTTCGCGGCGCTTATCAATCTAGTGTTTCTGGCCTGCTTTGACTTTGAGAATAGACATCTCTACACTGTATTTTTGTGAAAATGCGACAAAAGGGAAACGAGCTGCTTTGCAACCTCAAACATGATCATTTTTTCCTAGAAATTCTCAACGGCAAAAACATCCTCCAGATCAAAAACTCAACGTTTGACGAGATGGGAGACCTGAACAAAAGACCTGTACCCGAGACCTGCCCTAACTAGAGAGACAATAGCTAGCTCCCCCCTCCCCCTAGGGGGTACCCCCTCATTTTCAATGACATTTTGTAAGAAGACAATTCGGATGTTACAAATATTGCAGCTCGTGAAATTTTTCGAGGCGGGGGTGGTAAAGGTACGAAGGTACGGCGCGGCAGCTTGGGTCATTAGGGCATACGTAAGCGTCCGACCGGGGGTTATAAGTGCTATGTAAATTAATTAACTGTTTAACTGATTAACTGAACGACTTTGACAAAGGATATTAGTCTCAATGGCAACTACTGACTGGCTTTTTGAGCCAACTCCTTTCAATCAGATCTTGATTTGAAGATGAAAGCTGTCGTTCTCGCCGCCGGTGAGGGTACGAGGCTGAGGCCCTTGACTTTTGACTACCCAAAGCCGATGATTCCTGTCGGACCTGTCCCCACAATACAATACGTTATTTCACATATTTCCAGAGTGGGCATTGCGGATATAGTGATAATCGTCGGGTACAAGGGAAACCAGATCATGAGCTATTTGGGAGATGGCGCAAAGTTCGGGCTTCGTATAACCTACGCGGTAAAGCCCGATAAATTTCTCTGCGGGACCGCCGGGAGCCTCAAGCTGATCGAGCACTTGCTGGACGACACGTTTCTCGTAGCACAATCGGATACGTTGAGCGAGATTCCACTTGGAGAGGCAATCGCTTTCCATCAAAAGAGCCGTGCCTATGCTACAGTGGTACTAACCAGAGTTCAAGACCCCACCGGATTCGGAGTAGCAGTTCTCGACGGCAAAGGGGAGATTACGGAATTTCAGGAAAAACCAAAACCGGGGGCGGCGAAAAGTAACCTTGTGAGCACCGGTTTCTACGTGCTCGAGCCCGAGGCGCTTGATTACGTTGAAAGTGAGACTTTTGATTTCGCGGGAGACCTGTTTCCTCACCTTCTCAAGCTTCGCAAGAGGATTTCGGGCTTTGCTTCGGATGCTTTCTGGGTGGATATCGGGACTCTGGAAGGCTACCTTCGTGGAACAAAATGGGCGCTGGACGGGCTTGCGCGGGCTCCATTTGCCAATTTGAGGGCCATTGATACGTCGAATCAGATAATCCTGGCGGGGGACGCGCAGGTTCATCCTGGTGCTCAATTGATTGGTCCGGCGCTGATAGAGGAAGGGGCAGTTATCGAGGAAGGTGCGAGGATCGGGCCGTATTCCGTGGTCAAGAAAAATGCCCAAGTCTCTGGAGGTACGATAATCGAAAGGAGCGTCGTACTTGAGAGGGCGAGGATTGGACGGGAGTGCAACGTCTTCGACAGTGCGATCGGGCAATCTGCGCTACTGTGGGAAAATGTCACCGCCAGAGGATCGATAGTGGGGCCGGGAAGCGTGATAGGGGATCGAGCTAACCTGCTGGAAGGCAGCAGGATCTGGCCGAACGTACATGTAGCAGTGGCTCAAACCGTGAGCGGAATAATCTTCGCGCCGCTCGAAGAATCTTTTCAATTTTACACGTCGCTCGGTCAGTACACGGGCATCACCGCATCTACCGCGAGCGGCTTCATAGAAGCGCTCGAAAAAGCGCCAATCCAATCGATCGAGTTCCACGCGAAGAGGCGAGACTTCGAAAAATGGGTGAGGGGAGTACTCGAATCAAACGAACTGGCGGATGAAATCGAAGCTATTCGGAGAAAAGCCGTGATGGAGGAGGAGCTGCGAGCGGACCTCATAAGCGTGACCAAAAAATGGGCCGAGGAGGTCTCGACTCCGAGAATCGCAGTGACCCAAGCGAGCTAGAAGAGGGCTATAATTGTGCGGTTGGAAAGACTGGCCTTCAGCGGAGCACAGTTCAAACTATTACACTAAAGGCGAGTTTTCTTGGCCGTGGGAATTCCCAAGTATCGCGAATCTTTCTTCTTATTTTGAAGAATCTATATATCGATAGATCTCTCCTTTGCTTATGGGATTGACATACACCGACGTTATTGTCCAAGGAGAAGAAGGGCACCGTAAAACCTTCAATCTTCTGGTCGACACTGGCTCTGTCTTCACCTGGATCGACGGTGATGCACTGAGAAGCCTTGGAATAAAGCCCAAATCTCAAAAGAAATTCAGAACCATCGAAGGAAGGGAAATTTCAAGAACCGCGGGAGAGGCAGTGTTAGAGCTCAGCGGGGAGAGAGCGACATCAGTGGTAGTCTTTGCCGAGAAAGGAGATGCGTCTGTTCTCGGTGTAACATCACTGGAGGTTCTAGGATTCGAGGTCGATCCTTCGAGCAAGAGTCTTAAGAAAATCGAAGCCTTTGCTGCTTACTAGACTCCCCACATATTCCACGGCAAATCCGGAAAGCTCGAAGGAAAAGTGATGCCCTGCCAAATCTTTCGAAGAGTCGTTTGGCGACGGAGGCGAGGCCGCGAGACGGGCGGCAATCGAGATATCGATCGATGGAAGGAAAGAAGTTGACTCTGAGCGCAAGAAGCTATCTGTTTGATGCTGGTGCGCTCTTCCTGTATTAGTCTGGGGACGAGAGGGTCAGACTTTACTTTGATCGAGTCCTTTCAAATCATGCAACTGGATTCGTCTCCGAGATCAACCTGGCCGAATTCTATTACAAGACTGTAGAAAAATTCGGGGCGCGCAAACCGCAGAACCCTGGTACATGCAGGTTTTTAGGCTATCCCGTCTTAATCCCGTTGCCCGGATGAAACAATTACAAGAAATGCTGCCATGTGGAAATCCAAGAGAATAGACATCTCATTTGCCGACTGCTACGCTTTGGTGACCCAGCAGGAAATGGCCCAAGTACTCGTCACAACAGATCCAGTTCCAGCTAAAATCAAAGGAATAAGAATTGTGCACATTGAGCTTGATTGATGATCATGACATTTGCGTCTTTCGTTTCATTTGGGTGGATTAGAATGAAGGGCAATTATCCCCGAATGCAGAGTCAATATCATCCCTCCCTCAACTTGCCGCTGGATTATATTAGATTCTCCTAACTCGGAAAAAATGTAAAGACTCGGGGAATCCACCACAATCATTAGGCGAATTCCTACGAGAATGAAGTCTCGTGCTATTTCATGCCTGTCTTGATCTGTACGACGAGAAGAACCATCGCCGCCGAGAATGCCATTGCGAAAGCGAAGCCATATCCCACCAACTGACTTATGCTCAGCAGAGCACCCATAACAAGGTTAGATACGAACAAACCTAGGCCTCGGCCCGCGCCCAACCAACCCATGGCGCTAGACATCTCAGTGGATTTGACGACCGTTGAAGTGATAACCGGCTCGAATGTTTCAACAGAACCCGTGCCAAAACCCAAGCCAGCAGCAGCAAGGTAGTATGGAACAAGACCTACATTGAACTGATAGATGAACCCAATCGCCAGCGAGGAAAAAGCGGCAAGAAGATACCCGAGTCGCCAGAGTGTCCCAAGTGGTGTTCCTCCTCTCTTTGATCCAAGCACAAAGCCCGCTAGTCCTGAGAAAGCAAGGAAGATTCCAGCTTCTATTACTCCCAGTGCGAGACTATGCATAGATAGTGAAACGGTTAGAACCACAAATCCTGGCGAATAGTACGCGAAACCGAACATCGTGGCAGTGAGAAGCACCGCACGATAGACGAATCTATTGTGTTTTGTCTTCAGTTCACTCTCTACTTCTTGTTTAAGATCATCTTTTACTGAAACCGAGGAGGCTGCCGCATTTTTATTTTCCGTCCATTCTGGAGGCGGAGTGTTTCTTGCCTGTGCCATAAGCAGGCAAATGCTAGACACAAGCAGGGGGAGAATGGTTACAAGGATTATCTGTCTAAGCATAAAGCCCAGAACAACAAGTATTACTGTATAGACGGTCGCCAGCATGCCACCTCCGACGTCGAGAGCTTGAAGGAGACCGAAGATTTTTGATCTGTGTTCTGGTCTTGATAAATTCACTAACCAAGCTTGTCTTGGGGCAGTACGAAAGTATCTTGCGCCCAAGCCGCCTATGAATAAAAGCGCCATCAGAAATGGGCTGGGAGAGATAGCGGTCAATGACATGAGAGCTATCACTAGGTTTCCGATTATCGACACTCTTTTCTTGCTGAACTTGTCTCCAAGCTTTCCACCCACGACGGAAAGTAAAGATCCGCCTCCATAACCGACCGCAAGAATTATCCCGTAGATGTATATCGGTTCGTGCATCTCGATCACCAAGAGTAGTGGGAAGAGCGCGCTCACTGACTGCCAACCTAGATCTGCAAAGAATGCCGAGAAGCAAAGCAGAAGAGAATCTCTATTGAGCCAAGCCGTCTGCTGAGAACTCATCGTGGAAGCATCACTGTATCGTCAGCAACTTATTGCGTCTATTCAGTCCTACGGTTACTGCGTTTCCGCCTGAGACGAGTGTAACGAAGAACGGCAATATCGGGTCGCTATTTCGTGGCTTATGTCAAAGAATAGACTTGTGAAGCGAATCCCAACGACGTTTCTGCTCAAGAGGTAGTGAGGATTATTATTGCCTGGCACGAAATTGCCGCGTCTCGGGTCATATGGTTTTCCTTCTTTCCCGCATACATCAAAAAGGTTCACGTCTTTGAGCTTATGTAACCATTGTTACATTTATAACCCCTGACCGCTCACTTTAGACCATGCCAAAAATAATGAAGAATGAACGATCTGCAGGTGTAATAGTATTCTCCAATGATCAAAGCGATCTTTCGTTTCTGCTGCTCAAACATAAGGATGGACACTGGGGGTTTCCCAAGGGTCATATGAATCCAGGGGAGGATGAGATCGATTGTGCAATTAGAGAGTTATCTGAAGAAACAGGCATCTCTAGAAAAGAGTTAGAGTTTGAGCCAGGTTTTCAGCGTATGGTCGATTACAGCTATAGGCGTAACAACGAAGATGTTCATGAGGACACAACTTACCTTCTCGGAGCTGTACCAAACCCTTCAAATATTACGCTTTCCAATGAAGAGCACACCACCTTCGCGTGGGCGAATATTCAAGAAGGCCTTACTCTTCTACAGCACGAGAATCTTCGTTGGGTGTTAAAGTCAGCTGAGAAATTCCTCAAAGACGAACAGCCTAGGATCAAATCTTCAACTCATTAGGTACATTCTTGGCCCATCAAGGAAACTCTTGAATTCTCAAGTCCAAGCTTTATACCGAACTTTTTGTGAACCTCCAAGCTATTTACTTTCAGTCGCTTTCTATGGTTGATAACGCCGAACTGAGCCCTACAAATCAGGTTTAAATGTAACTATCGTTACATACTAGACGTGGAAATTGAAAATTATTCAATCTGGGCCTTGGCTGGTCGTGCTGCTTATAGTCTTCACAGTCTTGGTCGTAAATTTAGCATTCAGTGTCAAAAGCTTCAATGCTAACCCAAAGACCGATACAATATCGGTTCAGAGTTCTGTAATCTCTTCGACGATTACTCAGCATTCACTAGGAGCTACAATAGTGGGAACAAATTCAGGATATCTGTTCTACTACTATCTTAGCGGCGGCGTTTTCCTTTTGGTTGCCTTGATTGTTTATTCTCGGCTTAGAGCACTGAGGAGAAAAAAGCCCTTGCAATATTTCTATCAGTTCTCTTCCATTCCTGAAGGACCCTTGTCCACCTTGATAGCAATTGGACTAATCGTGCTCGCTTTCTTGGGACCAATAGGGGCGGTTTACTATCTGGGAAATTACGTAATGAGAAATAGTTACAGTGGAAGCCCCTTCAACATCGAACCATACATCGCAGTATTTGGATTTGTGGCAGTAAGTGCAGCTTCAGCATTTGGGCTCTTTCTTTTCTATAGATCTGGAAGAAAGAGCGTAGCTGTAGCGAACCAAGTTCTTGACGTTAAACGATCTCCGGAGAAAGTAAAGGAGTTCAAGGCTATTCTCGAAAATGTAGCGTATTCTTTGGATTATGGCCGTGATTATAGGTCTACCATAATTCAAACCTACAAAGAGCTGTGTTCTGTTTTGGAGGGAAAAGGCGTTCCTCAAAATGCAAGCTTGACGCCTCGTGAATTCGAGACCAAAGCGAAACATATGCTGGGAATTCCCCCGAAATATATTCACGAAGTAACTGCGCTCTTTGAGCGAGCTCGATACAGCGATCAAGAGCTTACTCATGAGGATGCAATACGAGCGAAAGACTCTTTCAATCAACTTCGCCTAGAAATAGAGAAAGAACAGCTGAAGGAAAATGAAGTGATTTCGAATATTCCAAGTCC
>JASHPO010000092.1 GCA_030038075.1 Nitrososphaerales archaeon
ACCTTTGCAAATGCCTCGTAGAATGAAGGCAAAACAAAAACATTCGCATGCGAGTAAAATGCCGGAAGCTGCTCGTTTGGGACTCTGTCGAGAAGAAGGATTCTGTCCTCGAGGCCATATTTGATAATTTCAGTTCTTAGGTACGACCAGTAGTCTGCCCGTCTGAGCCATGCCGGAACCCCTCCTACGCAGATTGCGACTGCGTTCGGAACCTGTCGGGCAATTCCTTTCATCGCCCGGATAAGAAATATCAATCCCTTTCGGGGTCCGAAATGTCCTACATAGAGAATAATTTTCTTACCTTCGACGAACTTTTCCACTTCGATCGGTAGACTTGTCTGTGCGCGTTGAAATAATTTGGCATCCACGCCGTTGTAGACAACAGCAATTTTCGTTTCCGGAATTTTATACCGCGACATGAGATCGTCTTTTAGGGCGAGGCTGACTGCAAAGACGGTATCGGCTGATGACCAAAAAAACCTCTCCCGGAAGTAGTAGTACCACATTCTTGATGCTGAGAAGTCCTGATCAAACGTTCCCTTCAGCTTCTGAGGCATACGCCTGGATCGGGATGCGCCGTGTACATGTGCAAAGAGCGGTAAGCCTAGAGGCCTTTTCATCACGCTGAAAGATAAGCCTGAAGTCGAGTGAGTATGGATGAGGGAATAGCTTCGCTCTGCCGCAAGGCCTACAAGCATTCTGTACGCGTTCACGTTGAACGGGCTCTCGACCCGGTGAATCTCTATGCTGCCGTCGATTTCACTGGTTGGTTGCGATCCGTTTTTTTGCGAAATGATGAAAACATGATTCCCTAGCATTGATTGTTCTCTTGACAGATAGTAGAAATTGGGTTGAAGCCCATACGATGGCTTGCCGCTGACGGGATAATCTGAAACAATGCGAAAAATGTTGTAATTTTGCAAGGGCCTATGATTCAGTATGCACAATGCCACTCTTAGGGTATTTTAGTAAATGCGGGCTTCTAATGAGAATGCTTATGATCAAGTTTCTCAAGAACTCAAGTTCGCCCTGAAAGACTAATCGAGCCATAGTCTAGAGAAGCAGTGTTACAGATCAGTACGCTGATTTCGTTTTGACAATTCGCACGTCTTTTATCACGTTCTGGATACTTTTTGTTTGAGCCTTCGTAAATGCCGAAGACGAAATACCTAGCGTGGATTCTTTTCGCACTCTTCATAATTACTCCCCTGCTCGTAGGTTTCGGTAATCTGAAGCTCAATAGCCAAGTCGGCTCCGCATCCCTGCTATCAGCCGCTTCGCAGCCCGCAAGTTTCTCCGATCCCCAAGTAAGTTCAACTGTAGTTAACCAGAACACGCAATTTAGTCTAAAGTGGACAGATCCAACGGGGATCTCTGGATACATTTTCAGTTTTGATCCAGGATCAGGGACATTTTACAATCAGACTTATGTTCCACTCCAGAATTCAACCACGGCTTGGACGAACTCTACTGAGACTATCTACGGAAGCCCGGGAGAAAGAATTCAATGGATGTACTACGTTCAAGATGGAAACGGCACGTGGTCTAAATCGTACACTTACGCCTTTGTGGCCGGACTCGTTCCTTCTGCAGTTTCTTTCTCAAACTTTATGCTCATTACTGACGACGCTTACGATCTGCTTGCTTACGATGGTGTGAATCTAGCTAATCTCGGAAACTTTCCACAATTTGTAGGCACATACGGGCCGGACGTTGGTTTCCACGAAGTTGTCTGGAATCCGCAGGGCACCGAGGCAATCGCGATCGGTTACAACAACTCGGCCGTCTTGTACACACTCTCTACCGGCTCGATCAGTGTTCTTTCAACAGGAGCCTCTTCAGACACAAATCTCGTCGGCATTGCTTGGACGCCGAACGGTACTTCGGCAGTGATTACCGGCTCGGATCCTGACGTCATCCTTACCTATTCGACCGTGAGGGGTAATTTCACTCAAGTGCCAAACCTCACCGGAATAAGCGGACTCGGTCAGATTTCCTGGAACCCCACTTCAAATTATGGAATAATTGATGGATCTGATGGACTCATCAAGTATTCCGCTAACGGAACTCTGAGCGTAATCCCATCAGCGGCAGGGATACCCTTTGAAAGTATCGACTTTGATCCTAATGGGACACTCGCTCTCTTGGGCACGCAAGACGGAGCCTTGTACGAGTACAATAGTGTGACTTCAGATCTTTCACTAGCCACTACTCTATCAAGTACAACACAGCTAAAAGACATCACTTTCAGCCTGGACGGATCATACGCGCTCGTGTCCGCACAGTCGGGATCAACAAACACATTGTACGAGTACAACGGACACGGCCTTTACGCGATCACAACCGGCAACGATTCCCTCAACGAAATATCATTCTCGCAAGACGACTCGAATGCCGCAATTGCCACATCGGGAGGCATATTGAATGGGAATTATGGTTCTAACACTACATCCTTTACGACAATCGCCTCTGCTACTCAATTGCTGGGAATAGGCTTTCTCCCACCGGCGATCACTACTACGGTTAATTCGACCTCAACCAATTCTTCTCTAGGCTCAATTTCAATATCTTCGAACGGACCTTACACTGTCGGGGAACCGATAAGCTTCTCGGGACAAACTCTTGCCGCAAATGGAACCGCGGTGGCATCCCAAACTATTTACATTTGGGTGGATGGGCAGGAGGCGGGGTCGGTTGCAAGTAACCAAAGTGGCTACTGGACTTTTTCATCTACGCCGAATGGAAACGGAACATATTATGTGGTAGCTTCACAGAATCAGAACGGAAGCGGAGTCACATCAAAGCAGCTTGCATTGAACGTATTGTCTCAATCAGCCACTACGACAACCACTCACACAACTTCAGTAAGTAACTCAACGACGAGTGCGTCGACTCAAACAACCGCCACAATCACACTGAGTACAAATTCTACTACTTCAATCAGTTCTACTAGTACGACCTCTTCTACTACGAGTTCTATTTCGGCATCTACATCATCAACCCAGTCATCCACGTCAAGCTCAAGTAGCAGTGTTATTTCATCGACCAATAGCACCTCAACTCAAACAGCATCGACTACGGCGAGCCCGACCTCCTCGTCGTCGATCAATCCCTACACTAGTTCCTACACCTCTTCACAGCAGTCATCTACAAATTCGAAGCAGCAGAATTTCGCAGCGCTTTTTCTCTCAATTCCTTACATAACGACAAATTCGCCTACAGCTCTTGGAACTGCAATCTTCATGACAGAATTAGGGCTTGTCATCTCATGTCCGCTGGTTATTCGAAAAATTGTGAGGCGGGCTAGGGGGGAAGATGAAGGTCGAGGCTGGCGCTGGTAAGATATCCGATTTCGCAAATAAGCTTGATAAATTATGCAAAGATTCCCGAAGGAATCGAATCCTCGTAGAATTATCTCATCGTTCACTTTGCGATCTGAAACACTTACCGCTCCTTCGTATTCCACATCCATAATTCTCTAATTATATCGGACGACATCATGCGTAGGAAGACTTTCCAAATTGCCCAGTCCGGATTCTGCTAAGCAAAAATCAAGTATTGCCCTCTACTATCCGAACGCCATCGGCCAAGCCTCACCCGGAGGATCTACGGCTTATGGCATCTTGGTGGGCGGCAGAGATGATGGCAAGGGCTCGGTTCCTGTAATGGCAATGAGTTTCTTGCTCAAGCGCGGAGTGCGAATACTTTCGCAGACGGGATATGTGAACGAAAAGTATGGAGACTTTACTCTGTCCTTGGTCTGCGATCTAGCCGGGGTTGATGCGACGTTGGACGATCTCGTTATCGAACTCAGGAAGTTCAAACTCGTTACAAGCGCAGAATCCGTCAGTTTGAAAAACCAAATGTTTGATGGACTGCTCTTTCCCTTGGTCCTGATGGATTCCAATCGCGTGGTCGCAGTCAATTCGACTCTGATGTTCGATCTCCAAGAGAAGCTCAAAACCCCGGCAGAGAAGGCAGCTCTTGTCGATGCTGGCAAGCAATATGGCAGAGATGCTGTGAACAGGATCAAGCAAAAATTCGACACGGGTACGGCTAGCAAGAGTCCCGAGCGCCATAGTTCAGCCGGGACTAAAGTGATTCAGGAAAATGTAAATCGCTACATGAAGGCGTCGGGTTGGGGAAAATTCTCTTGGGAGGATGGAGATAATCTTGAGCGTGTGTTCATCCAAGACCCACCTACGCCCGTGTCTAAGGAGGCTGGAGGGGCAGGCAATCTCTTCTTGCAGGGTTTGGTTACTGGAGTAGCCGAAGCTCTGCAAGGTAAAAGACTCTCTGTCGTGGAGGATCATTACGACGTCCCAAGGAGGCTCTTGACAATCGGGCTTACCGAGCAAAACCTCGCCATGCAGATGGAAGCTCAAACTAGGAAAGAGAGTCTCACAGCCGAAGAGCACGCGACGGCACTTGAGGAAGTGCAGCGATTGATCTCCACAGTAGAACAGCTGGACAGTGTGGGAAAGCCGCCCGAGAAAGAAGAAAAAATAGAGAATGTTATCACAATCCCCGTTGTCGCAGAAGGTGGCAACAAGTTTCACTTCACCTTAAAGAGAGCTGACCCAAGTAAACCTGCAATAACTCAAGTAGACGAATATATCGGAAAACCAAAGATAATCGCGGTTCCAACTGAAAACGTCAAGCCGCCAGTCGAGCTAGAAATCCCCAAAGAGAAAGCGACGGAAAGCGAACTGCCTGTCGAAAAGCCCGTAGAAATTATTGAAACAAAAGTGGTCAGCGAACCTCCAGTCAAAGAAGAAAAAATCGAGGAAAGTAAAGCGGTTCCTCAGGTGAAGCCTCTAGTTTATACTTCTCGCTTGTCTGCGAGGTCTCACTTTGCGTTGAAAGATGAACCCGCCGAGGTCAAAGAGGACATGAGACCCAAAAAAGAGGAGATCTCTAATGCTCAAATTGTGGTCAACGAGGAGACTGAATCACCCAAGCCGACTCAGGTAATCTCAAGTTCAGTACGTGTCACCAGAAATCCGAAGAAATCACTTCTCGAAGCTGAGGAAGAAGTTAATTACGAGGATTTCGCACCTCGCGCCTTTGAAGAGCCGGAAGATTCCTGGGTCTAAATGAGCGTGTTTAAGCGCCTTTTTCGGCTTTTCTGTAGATCCAATTTTGCCGAAGCTCTGAACGCCCTAAATCCAAAAAATCATGATATTGGTTTGAGGCCACAATGCTAGATGTTCGAGTTTGCTGGCCGGATTCCACCAAGAATGCCCGAAATTCATTGCTCTGCGGACGAAATTACTTACAGTCTAAATGAGTTTAGTTCCGATGTAAAAGCGTGAACTTTGGCTCTTCGCAAGCGAGGTTAAATCGTACTTATTGAGTAATACAACGCTCTTTTCAGAGCCATAAACCTGTAAAGGTCAAGATGCTCGAGCGAGACGCCATCAGGGGATTGATTCGGACCAATTGCTATCTGAAAAGTCTCCTTTGAAGGTGAAACTTGAACATCAGGCCAAGAACTACCACATGAATTTGAAATTCATACGCCTGAGTTTCGCCTTCGCACGGGATATATATGCAGCTATCCTCACTCAGCGCATCGGTAAGCTATAATGAAAGCCAAGGTAATAATCACTAGTACGGCACTTTTAGCTGTGTTCGCATTCATGCTGGTACCAGCGGTATCAGCATACTCGGGTTCCATAACTTGTCTGACGCCTG
>JASHPO010000014.1 GCA_030038075.1 Nitrososphaerales archaeon
GAAAATACGATAAACATTGGTGCTTCTGACGCCTATCTCTTAAACCAGCAAGTACAACAGTATCCAAATATCCTGAACATACCCGTCGCAGTCTCGTCGCAAACGGTCGACTACAATATTCCAGGAATACCTGCAACAATGCATCTCAATTTTACTGGACCGATTTTGGCGCAGATATACAACGGCACGATTACATACTGGAACAATCCTCAGATCGTGGCTATCAATCCCGCTGCGGCAAACCTGCTGCCTCATCAAGTGATAGTACCAATGTTCAGAGCTGATGCCAGCGGCGATACGTTCATCTTCACGCAGTACCTATCAGATACTGATCCGGCGTGGAACGAAACAGTTGGGTACGGCGTCACCGTATCTTGGCCGTCCGTCCCAGGCGAACAAGGAGAGTCTGGCAATTCGGGCATGGTTCTTGGTCTGTCAACATATTCATACTCGATTGGATACGTCGGTATCGCTTATCTTTCTCCGGCGCTCCAGAGCAACTTGGGGTACGGATATCTGCAAAACCAGGCCGGTAACTTTGTGAATGTCAGCGCAACCAACATTCAAGCTGACATAAACCAGTTCGCTAGCAAGGTTCCTTCGGATGAAAGGATCTCCATGATTGATGGACCGGGTGCGAATTCGTACCCGATAGTCAATTTCGAATACGCGTTAGTTCAAAAGACCCAGAATAACACTAACCAGGCGCAGGTCATCAAAACGTTCCTGCAGTGGGTTATAGATCCAAAATACGGAAATTCTGCGCACTTTCTCGATTATGTGGGCTTTCAACCACTACCCGCAAATGTTGAGCAGCTCAGCCTGGATCAAATCAACGAAATTACGTAGTTTAAAAAAATCGTCGCTTTCAACACGGCTGATACTCTAGCATTCTTTATTTTTTTGAACTACAATTGAAGCGATTTTTTGTTCCTTCCCTTTCCAAATCTCACAGAAACACTAGTACCGCGGTCATGTCATCGGGCTTTATCTTTTCATTCACCGCGGCCTGCACAATTTTCTCGGCGCTTCCCATCTTGATCAAATCTTGAAGTTTCGCTCGGCTCAAATTGTCCGTCACGCCGTCAGAGCATAGGAGCAATACATCTCCAGAAGAGTACAGCAAGTTTCTCGTGTGTACCTCAATATCGAAGTCTACTCCCAAGTATTGCACCATGCCGAACATCGACGAAGGATCTTCGGAGCGATACGAGTCGTCGTGGTAGAGGGCAGTGATTTCCTCCCCTCTGAACAAAAGTACTGGACTGTCACCAACGTTTCCAACTAGCGCCCTATCCGGAAAGACCTTCGCGCACGCAACCGTCGTCCCCATGCTTGGAAAACCGAGCCGTCTGGATCTCTTTATGATTTCATTGTGAATTTCAAGCAAGGTCTCCGAGAGCGTCATTTCGTCGACAACGCGAGCGGCATCGCTCTCGAGGAGTTCAACAGCCAACGAGCTCGCCTCTTTCCCGCCGTCGTACCCTCCGACTCCGTCTGCGACCGCAAACAGGAGGTTTGCCCCGTCAGTCAGGTACGAGTCCTGGTTCTCCGCATGGGCTGAGGAGATACTGTTCGAGCTCGAAAAGGAGTCGTAGCGCACCAGCCATCACGTCCTACGTCGATATTTCAATCAATGTGTATGAGTCTGCGATAAAAACACCGAGTATCACACAAAAAACATGGAAACAACGACTGCCCGGCTTTTTGAGGACATAGCTGCGTTCAGTTTTCTTGACGCCGATTCAAGTTATGTATCTCTAATACTGAGCCCGCTTTCTGCGGATTAATAACGAAAGACTACAAAAACACATCTGGAAATGCAATCTCTCGCAGCTCTCACCGTAAGAAAGTGCGCTGGTTGTGGGATGGCCATTTTCGAGCAGGACAGCGGGTTCATCATTAGAGCACCAGAGCCTGTCATCATCTGTTTTGACTGCGCCAGAAAAACTGATGATCTTTTTCTCCTCGTAAGGAACAGTCAGAGGATACCTTCCAAAGGCTGTCGCGTGCACTTTCCACGAGCTCCCGTCTAGAAAATAAATCCCGCGTTCTACACTATTATCACCGTTCCGAGCTAAAGTGAGCTAAACGTCGCACTGATCGCGCCGTTTCCATCGCTTTTCTGAAAAGGAACCGTGCTCTAGTAGTGTAGAACGCGCGATAGCAAAGACCTACAATAAATAAGACAAACACCAAGCTGAACACAATTTTATTCGTAACCAATGTGAATGGGTAGAATGAGAGGTTCGTGACGTGCATATTCCACCATGTGCGATCAAAGAAGTAGAGACCAGTCTCGAATAATATGATAGTCAGAAACCCGACCTGCGATGAGTCAAAGATTGCCTTGCCAAACCCCTGAGTGGATCTCAGGACCACAATCGACCACAAAACAAGAACAAAAAGTGTGAGGCACGGAATAAACAGCCTGAGCGTTAAGGGAATCGGCAGGGAATCAATAACCGGAACTATGTAGCTGTAATCAAAAGAAGAAACCGCGCCCAGCACATGATGCACCGCTGCGCAATCTGTTACCGAGCAGTTCTCGTCGTAATCGAGCAATATCAAGCAGGCAAGTAAAAACGAGCCCAGCGCAATGCAGGCAAAGGAAGTAATCCTTGCCATTCTTCCAACTATTGGAGCACTGTTCTGATTTTCAGTACGATTCAATGCTCGGAGAATTTAGAGCTCTCGATATTTGGTTTTACTATTTATTCTAGGAATTTCCTTGCTGAAAAAATGGGGAAATAAGAGATGAAAGGAGAGAAAAGCAACAACCGGCCAGACAAGCGAACTTTCGAACTAGCCCGGTAATTTTTTCAAGGCACTACACCATTCTCTAGAGATTTCTTAGGAATATTCCTTAAATGGGTAACGCGAGACGTTACATATCAATGTCGAGAACTCGGGAGAAATCACTTGCAAAAGTCGTGTTCAAGCCCGTAGATACTGAAGAAGAAAAAAGTCGCGCGCTAAAGGAAATTATGAAAGGTAGCTCAAAGGGCGAAGAAGAAACGATATTCCTCCTCACGCCTCAGGAATTCTCAAAGGTTTTCAGTCCTGAAAGACTCAGATTGCTCGTACTACTCAGGAAACGACCCGAGCTCACAATTTCAGAGATTTCGAGTGCCCTAAGCAGGAAGAGAGAGGCGGTGAGCAGAGATATCCGATTCTTTGAGGGATTGGGTTTAATCGAACTGCGAAAGCAATCCAGAACTAGGGTACCAAAACGTGCCGTTCAAGAAATTTTAATAGAATTGTAGCAATTTTGCTTCGTTTCTGTTGAGCACTAGCAGTCCATCCAAGGTGTTCAAGAGAGTAGTTCTTCTCTCCGAGAGCGAAAGGCTGGATGTTCAATACATTCCGAAACCAAAGACACAAGGTTTCTTCAAGGTTTCAAATACAGTTTCAATTATCGCGCATTCATTGGAGGAAGATGGATGCCGCTAGTTCGTTGGGATAACAGTCATCGGGGATGCCATATAGACTTGCATGTATCCGGAGTGAAACTTGTGGATATGAAGAGATCTTCCTTACAATCGTTTGAAGAGTTGTCCAGCTCTGTCGTAGAGGAACTTGGCTCCATTCGTTCGACTCTCAAGCCTTTAATCGCAAATGAAGACCTGAAGAGCATCGTTGTTTCATTGAAACACCTAATCAGGTGACACGCCAAATGAAACAGCTTTCTAGGAATTGGAGAGTAACCCTTACTGCTTTTCCAGCGCTCGAATAATGTTCGATTCAGATATTAAGAAAACCTAAAACACGAGCAGCGTATTTTACGGAGAAACTCTACTGAAAGATTCCCCAACTATCTTAGAATCTACCGTCGTCGTCCGCTGGTCTCTGGGCGGGGCGGGCATCAGGCGTAGCCATCTCTTTCTTCTCTTCTTTTTTCTGAGTAAGCTCTTGTAATAACGCGGTCAGGCTACCTTCGATCTTTTCCAGCCGGCTCGGCAGAGTAACGAGCTCATTTTCTAAAGAGTCAACCCTCTGGGCGTATGTCGACATGTTCCGCTCAAAACTTTCAGCGGTCATTTGTGAGACTGAGGCGGCCAACGACGAGCGTGACGCTTCCAGTTCCTTTACAATCATGTTTTCGATTGAAGCGACGGACGACTCCAAGAATTGTTTTTGTTCGGACACAGAGGTGGCAAGGGCTACTGCCTGGTCCTGAAACGTTTCAATTGTTTTCGAGGCCGATTCTTCCAGCCGCCTCAAGTTTCCGGCGATATCGCCTGAAAACCCAGTTGCGGCGCTTTTCAACTCGGACAACGTGACATTCAGGTCGTTCTTCGTCGACTCCGATGCCTGCCTTACCTCTTCGGTCACCTGTGAAACCGACGCGAGAATGTCGGCCCTAGAAATCTCCAGTTCCTTCAGTGTCTGTTCTTTGATAGCAGTAATCGATGATTCAAAGGCGCTCTTCTGCTCGCTAAGCTCAGAGACAGAGGCACTGAGCAGTCCTTCCTGCTTTTGCAGCTCTTCTATCCTCTTTTCGGCATCTTCCTCGAGTGCCCGGAGATTTCCCTGCTTTTTGAGCTCCGACTCGATAACTCCATAGTCGAGCTTGTTGTTCGAAACTATCTCATTCCAAGAAACTATTCTTTTGCCGTCTATGCCCAGAGCTTTGAGCTCGGAACAAGCCTTGATCTCCTCCTTCTGGCTCTGGTGCTTTGTCTCGAGATCCCTTATCCTATCCAATATGCTCTTTTCCTTCGCCTCAAAGCCTCTCTTCCTCTCCTCGAATTCGGAAGCAAGCGAAGCCTTTGTCTCCCGTAGCCTGAGAATTTCGCTTTCCAGTCCGAGTGAGAGGTCGTAGTTCTTCAGAACGTCGCTTTCAAATTGGTTCATCGCTTCCTCTCCGCTGATGCCCCGCCTGGACGAGATTTTGGAAACGGTGTCCCTAATACTCTCAATGTGATCGATTGAGAGACCGGTCTGCTGCAGTTTTCTAACCTCGACCAGAAGGGCCTTGTTCTCGCGCAGATCGGCGTTAGTTGAACCTAGTTCAGTCTCAAGGGCGTTCTTTCGCTGCTCCAAGTCACCGATCGTGTTCAGTTTCTCGACGATTTTGTCTGGATTATACTCCTCATTCTTGAGGGATAATAGAAACGTCTTGACCCGCGACATATCATCGACGGGAAAGCCGATTGGAGAAAGCCGTTCGCGTGCGTCGACGTACTCCCGCACGCGCTTTTCATCAAGCATGTACTGGCGCATCAAATCAGATCGCTTTTTCTCCGCCATAGCAATTGTTTGATCGATCTCCTTGAGAGTTTTCGATTTCTCTTCGATTTTCTTTTGGAGCGCTTCGAACTCGATCTTTAGATCCTGGAAACTTTTGGAGTATTTTTTCTCCAGTTGATCGAGTTTTATGGACTGATTGACAATCTGAGCTGGGGTCAGACCCTTCTCAGCGGCCTTTGACAAAACTTGTTTCATGAGTTTTTTCTTACCCATTTTTGGGGATCACCTGAAGTGAAAAGGTGGCAGGTCAAAAATTATAGAGCTTGGAATGTTCGTCAACGTAGAAGAGTCAATGGTATCCATGTAAGACGCATATAAATTCGTAGTCAGAGCGCCGAGTTCCTTTCGGCGAATGCGTCAGGATGTCTTCGCTAGTTGGTCTTGGAGCTCTACGAACCCAAATCACTTCGGGTATGTGAAGACGCTTGAAGTTTTGATTTTTTGCTCTATAGAATGCCAAATTTTCTTGCTATTCGAAGAGTTATACCGGAACTCTCCATTTTCGGGAAATCTTGGGAGTTTACTCTTGTTATATATTACGGACAGCTCAAACTCAAGTTCGAGAATTCGAGATACAATTTAATGTAAGGCAAAAAGAAAGATACAGCGTCGCCCCTTGCTTGAGGACATTCTCACGAATCTTCTTCAGGGGATCACGGTCATCGAGGACGAAGTTGGTTCTGTCAATAAAGTGCTAGCTAATCAGATTGGTACTTTTGCTAAAGCGTCGGGCAAAACAGTCTGTTATCTAGAGCCCCCAGGAGTGACAAATCCAGCGAGTGTCGTTGAGCAGGAGGCACAAAATAGTTCCGGGAAAATGTTTGATTCCCTTCGAGTGGGAGGGGGCGACACTGGTGCGACATCCAGCCAGCAGTCGAACCGAACCGTGTACGAGGCTGACCCGAGGTACCTCCCCTTGGAAGATTTGAAGTTCGATCTCGTCATCTTCGAATCTTTCTCGAGCTACGTCTTTGGAAAGTCGGATCATGAAGTCGTCGATCTCGTCGATGAAATAGTCAGGCTCTCAAAGGGGGGCAACATGGCGTTTATTCTCACTTCTGAAAGCGGCATGCTGAACGAGCGCGTCAATGCATACATCAGATCGACAGCAGACAGCGTGATTGTATCGAGAACTGATATTAATCAAAGCAGAATCAACAGGACGTTGTTCATTCCGAAACTTAGAGGTACAAAGCCGCCAGACAAGTTGATCAAAATCACGATTGAAGATGGGGGGATCGAAATAGATACTAGAGAATTCGTCGGGTAGTTAGCAACGATTCCTTGTGAAAGTGCGCAATAGAATAAACTTCTCATATCAGCCACCAGTCATGGACTGATTATGAATCGTAGGGACTGAAATTCTCGCGGCGCTTCCAGATATTATGGTCGTTATAATACCGACGGCAACGACAACCGAGAATATTGGAAGTGGAATCAGACCCGACTGGTAAGCAATGGTAGCAATGACAAGCTCGACCATGCCACGAGAATTCATGAGTATGCCGATCGTTCGGCTCTCCAGAAGAGAAAACCCGGTCAACAGCGCACCAGAGATGCCACTCACAAGCTTTGTCAAAACTGCCACAACAAGAAGGATGCTGGCGAACAGCAAAACACCCGCAACCGCGCCCGCATTGAATTCGATTCCTATGAAGGCAAAAAGTAACGGCGCAAAAAATCCAAACGTTATCGCCGAGGAGACTTTTGTTGCCTCAATCAGACTCTCTCCAGCGATTGCGTCATTCAATATCAATCCGGCAAAGAACGTCCCAATGATGAAGTGTAGTCCAGCTTGTTCGGCCAAGAGCGACACCCCAATGGAAACTGTCAGAACCACTGCAAGCGTCGAATCTCTAGTTTGGAGAATTTTCTTCACTTGTGAACCACTTGAACGCAACCATTCGGGATTGTGCCTGAACAATGCGTCGATTATGAGAACGCCGCCGACGAACAATAACACCTTGGCTATCGAAATTGTAAGCTCAGAACTAGAAATTGATCCGTTCGCCTGAATCGACGTTATCATCCCGAGCACTATGAGGGAAAGGATGTCGTTGATGACCCCGGCCGTAATGACGGTTGAGCCAAGTCTGGTCTTCAACAAACCTAACTCCATCAGGATGATTGCGTTGACTGGAACGGCTGTTATTGCAATAGTAAGGCCAACGACGAGCGATTCTACCAGTGGAAGACCGAACAGAGTCGCTACTTCGGCGCCACATACGAACGGTACCGTGAACGCGAGTAACGAAATTACCAGCGCTCGTTTACCCGCTTCAATAATGTCCTTTGTTCTGATGCTCAGCCCCGTGATGAGCATCACAAAGAATAAAGCTATGTTCGTGATTGTGTTCAGATCGTCGGTCGGCTGGACAATGTTGAGTATTGAGGGACCGATGAGCACACCAGCGAGCAACTGTCCGACCAGTGGAGGTTGCTTTACTCGGTGGAGAATTTCTCCAAAGATAAGTGATACGAGTAGCATTAAGAAAACTGCAAGAAAGAACTCTACCAAGACAAACTGTCCTAATTCTTCGAAAATCGTTATGCTAAGCTTTGCCTATAGAGAATAGGAATTATTGTAGTCAACCCGATGGTCAAGGCTGGAAAGTGATACAATTTTTATTCGGCCTTTCGCGCTAGTTCCACTCGGTGTTGAAATATACTTCGTGTCGCTCGCAGTTTTTTCAGCCACAACACTGTTGATCATTGCAAAGAATAGGAATACGAAATATCAAATTGAGGTCGCTTTCGAAACTGAAAGCTGTTTCTTAGCTGCGCATTACCAACAGCTTGACCTAAAATAACGTCATCTGGTATTGTTCGATCGGTTTCTGTTTCTTTTTCTCAGGTGTAGTATGAGTGTCTGAGGATTTATCGAGTTCCATACCAATAATCTCTGTGTTTGGGCCTCGCACTAACTGCGTGTTGATTAGAGTATTCTTAATGGTTTCAGAAGTTTGCTCGATGCCAGTAAAGTAATCGTTGATGTCCGACTGATGTCCCTCGGGTTTGAACAAGGTCGCCAATTCCTCTGAAGCGAGAACGAACCTAGATCGCAGATATTCGCCGACATCGTATTTAGCAGACAATCTCAAACCCAGCTGAAGGTACTTCTCGACAGATCCGCGGGTAACAGAAGGTTGCAACTCTCCGCCGCATTGAAGACAGACACCTTTCACTGGCATCCTACGATATTTTGCCGAGCAGTTCTTGCAGCGCAAGCGTTGCGAAGTGTACGCCTTTGTGTTTCCGATGATATCTGGAAGAAGGTGTGTGCGCAAAACAGATTTTACCACTTCGTTTGGATTGACTGCGTTTATCTTCTCCGCTATCTCGATCTGTCTATCCAATTTCTCTGTCAGAGTAACAAGCGTCGAATATGATGACCTGCTCTGCTTTACTGTGATCAGGTTAGTATCGTGAGTAAACCCAAAGTCGCAGTATTGTTTCGGAGTCCCCAGCCTGTTTTTCACGAGTTCTACGCATTTTACCTCGGTTGGGGAAGCTTTTTTCTCAGCAAACGAGTAGAATTCCAATGGATAGGAAAAGGCGATGTCCATGTGATGCGCCTGTCGCTGCACTTCTCTTGGCAATATCAGTGGTTGAATCAACAGTGGCGCGTCCATTAGACCTCCAATAATGGAAGGCAAGAATTTTTTCGAGAAGTTCAACAATACATCCATTAGGAGCAAAACTGAATCACCATCTCCGTCGCAGTCTCTTCTCTTCGCAGAGTGCCAGTACGGGGTCGCAAAGCACGCCTGCGCACTGGAGAACCCGACTAGTCTACCAACTATGCCCACAGAAGTGTGTGGTGCTAGCCCCACTATCAGATGCCCGATTAAATCCTGCAGATTTTCCACTTTGTAGTAGGGCTCCAGATTGTACTGATGCACAAGCAAATCATCTACGTATTTAGCGACGGAAACAAAAAAGGTCCCCGCTTCGAATGGGACGATGATGTCCTGCATCAACAGCTCTATGGTCTGGTCGTCTCTCTCCAGAGGGTCTCCGTGGATGTCCTTGGAGTAGCCGATTTCTCTCAGTTTTTGAATGCTCGTCTGGATCTGCCGGGGCTTGAAATGAGTCAGCGGAACGTTCGTCGCATCGAACCGGATTGTTCCATCCCTGTAAACAGAAAGATCGTACTTCTGCCTCAGAAGCACTTTCTCCAGCCTCTCAGGAAGTTTGAGTTCGTTGGTAAGTCCCAGTACCCCTTTTAGCGGCTTTAGCGGGCCGTATTCTACCCGTAGCGATGCCTTTCGCAGTTCCTGTTTTATGGGATACCTGTAAGGTGAAGAATGCCTGAGATTCCCCCCGCATCTCGGGCATTTAGTCTCCGAATTATCGTCATATCTGTTACCGCATTGCGCGCATACCTTGAACAAAATAGTGTCCGAGTCGCACAGTGGACATTTTGTCGTGATTGTTCTGTCACCGCATTTTGGACATTCGAGGTTGACGATTTCTATGGGGAGATCAGTGTTATCTGCAGCGACAAGAATGTCTCTGGACATTCCGTTTGATCTGCCGGTCGGAAATAATCCCTGAACTGGTGGACGCATCTTTCTGGGCATCGCCTTTTCAGGCCTGCCTACACGGACGCCGACAAAAGTCGAGGATTTGTTTCTGATTTCTATTCCAGCAAGTTTTCCGACTAGATCGGTAGTTGAAGCCCAACCGTCGCTGGGTATCTCCTTCCACCTTGTATGTGAGAGATCAAGGCATTCCGAGAGTATCTCTGCTTCTAGGCCGGTGATTATTATCTCGGTTTCGGTGAGGATGGAGTGTTCCACTCCCAGTTTCTCCAAAATAGGTTTCAATACAAAATTTGTCCGCAGGGAAATTATTGATTGTTTTTCGGAGAGCGTCAAGCTTTCCCTGAGCTTGATTACCTCTTGGGCGGAAAGTTGATCCCAGTAGCGGAGATATTTGGGATGAAGTGGTACATGTGTCATCCTGCTTATAGTCAACGCCGCTGAAAACGAAGGAAATGTACGTAGCGGTTCTTCCATAAAATGTCTTAATCGTGCTCGATCAAGCCCCAATTCGTTGGAGCCAGATTCGAACGAAGTGTATCTCCTGTTGAACCTTTCTTTGAACTCCTGCGCCCACCACTCCTCGACATATGCAGAAGGTACGAGTTTGCAATTGTCCTCCAAGAAATCACCGAAAGAAATCAGAATGTCGCCAAGGTAGAGTATTTTCTCCACTTTTGAAGAGAGTGTGGCGGCGTGTTCCGCGTCCTTGACCCTTACGACCGAGCCGTCCTTCAATCTGACTATCGGTGTTTCCAGTGTGTCTACAAACGCAATGCTAGCTCCTTTTCCTGGCATGTCGACCTTGATCTGAGTCCCCATCACGATTGGATAGTTGAGAATCGCAGTAACTGCGGGGTGTATGCCAACGCCGTGAATTCCAGTGTTTGGTGCCCTGCCGTATCTCAACCTGAAACCGCCAGTTCTGTTAGGCATTGAGAGGACGGGTCTGCCAGAGATCACCTCCTCAAAATGAGACGAGCTCTGTTTTGTCTCATCAGTTCCCTGTTGCTTTCCTCCGGAAAGTTCTGAGAGCCATGCCCAGTCGTCTATTCCAAGCTGAGCGAGCAACTGCAGGAGTTTTTTTGATTTGCCTACTACACCGTCGTTCAAAACCCTCAGGGCACCTCCACGCACTCTGTTCTCCTTGATCCGCTTCATGTTCCTGTGTATTACAACTTCATAATCATCAGTCCAGACGCCGTCAATTTCCACTGGCAGGCTCTCGATTGCCTTCTGAATATCTTGGTCGCTCACTTTGTACTGAAAATTGCCCACGTCACGTTCGTAGACTCTTAATTCTTCTACAAATCGTCCCACTTCATCGTCAAAAGCAGTCGCGTTGTACTTGCCGAGTCCGAGAGTTTTCCTGACCTGATCAGCTATGACGAGAGTCAGAGCGGATTCCGTTCCACCAGCTGACCTCATCGGTCCCGCAAACTCAACAGAGAGGTATTCGGAGCCTCCCTGATTTTGTCTGATCCTGACAGCCGAAACTCCTTGGATTGGGGCGACTGTAACACCATCCGTCACAATAGCCAGCCCGATTCTTACGGCGGTTTCAGCGCGGCTCTGTCCCTCTGCCAGCTCGTATTTTCCAGAAGCTATCTCCTTTGCTAGAGTCAAGGCGGCAACCTCTGTTCGTGAAGATTTCAAGAGTTCGCGCAACCTTTCTGCTATGGGAACCTCCAAGAGTTTCGCTACTCTGTCGGCCAAATCCAAAGCCAATGGAGATTCAATTTCAAGCGACGGATCAAGACCGATTGATTTCGCAACCCTCGCAATGTCGTATTGATGATTAATCTCGGAGGCCAGATTTTTCTGATAGTCTGCATAATGTAGAGGTGGAGCAGTGGTCGATTCCATCGTGATATATCACATCATTTACGTGATATTACGTTACAAATCCTCTTCAAAACAGGTTCAAAATCGCCGTTCTCAAGCATTGTGCCCACGACTATCACATCTGCACCGGCCTTCGAAGCTGTTTCAGCAGCTTCAGGCGATGTAATTCCGCCGCCGACAATTAGCGTTCCCTCGTACACCTTGCGGACGGCTCCAATCATTGCGCTTGATACTTTTCCATCTGCCCCAGATCCTGCCTCTAAATACAGGAATCTCATGCCGAAATATTGCGCAGCAAGAGCGTACATCGCAGCCAAGGCAGGTTTTTGGGGGGGAATCCCCTTCGCCCTACCAATAAAACCGGCAGCACCGCCATCTCCAACTATAAGATATGCCATTGGGATGGCTTCAAGGTTGTATTTCCTAATTGCCAATGCGCCAAGCGCCTGCGCCTCCGTGATGAAATAGGGGTTGTCTGAATTCATCAGACATGAGAAGAAAATAGCGTCCGCCGATGGTGATACTCCTGTGACGTTGCCAGGGAATAGTATCACTGGTGATGTCACGGTTTTCTTGATTGTTTTCACTACATCTTCGAGTTCGATTTGGTCCACGGCAGTCGAGCCGCCCACGAGAATTGCTTTGGCTCCACACATTTCAACTCGTGCCGCGATCTTGGCGGCCTCTGCTGGAGAGCCGTTCTCAGAATCTAAAAGACCGACGCAAATTGTTCCGTTTGATTTTATGATATCTCTAAGCCGTGATTCTATTTGTCTCAGTGGCAGGCACACCCGTTTGCCCGGCGTTGAAACGGTCAACAAATTCGTTGTAAATGTCTATTGGCTCTTTTCCTTTGTTCGGAATTTCTTGGCTCGTTCCGCAGCTACCACATGAAATTATCGTTGTATCCTCTTTCGGTTGTAATCTCACCGAAACCATCCCGCAGTTTGGACAAGTGAATACTTTTGGAAGCGTCTTTTTTACTACGTGAACAACTCTTCTCTTTCGGCGACCCATTTTCTACACTAGAAGCACTCAGTGTTACTGACGCATAAATTCGTTGCTACGCTTGGAATACAAATACTGGAATAAACGTCGTCAGTACATAATAGAAATACGATGATTGCCGCAAATTTCCTATATAATTTACAAGATTTGATTATCCCAGAATGTTATACGCTTTTGTATAACACAAAAGTACCTTAGATTCAGATTTAGATGCTCGGAGAAATTAGAAAAGACGTTGTTGCGATGTTTTTGCTGCAAAAAAGCAATCTCACCGAAGTTCAGCTCGACACTATTTTGGCATCTGATAGCAAGGGGAATCTCGAGTTCAAGAGCGGGTTGCGCGAGAAAGGTAAGGTCTCAAAAGGATCTTTTGCTCGCACGCTGAATCAAGGTTATGCGAACATCGAATCTTCACTCTACACTTTATTTTTGCTCGCTTACCTGGATCTTGTCCCTGCCGAAAACATTACGCAGTTTTCAAGGACTACCGGAATGCTGAGCCAGTTGAAAAGTGCGGAGCCTACCAGAGAAGACGTGTTGCAGGTAATCGAAGCTATGCAAGAGTTTGTGCATGGTTTCTCGAGAAAGCGAAAGGTTATTTTGTGATATAACCCATCCTCACACTTGGTATCACGTCGTTTGGATGTCATAGCGTTAGCTTCGTTTTCAATCTCAATCGCGTCAATTGTGATCGTGACACTTTCCGTCATCCTTCTAAGAAAACAGGTCACAAGCCAATATCACATAGTCGATGATAGATTGGAAGTCTCTGCTATCGTCTCAGAATTTAGCCAGCGGCTGAAACGCCTAGAAGAGAATTTGGTTGACCAGAAAGTGAAACTGGAGATACTTGAGCTAAGAGCACAGAGATCTTCCAGTAACGTTGTCTCTACGAACGGAGTAACTACAAGCCAAAGCCTTGAAGCTCTGCCACAAGTCAGGTCACTACAGAGTTTGAGCAAATTAGAGGAAATTGGTGTAGCGAATCCGGTAACTCCGAAACTGGGTTCAAGCAAGCATGCTGGAACTACTGAGCTTGAAGCTTTGAGGCTGGTTTTTGATGGTCGCGGAAGGACTACAGCAATAGACATCCAGCAAAAGATCGGCAGAACGAGGGAGCACACAGCTAGGATGATGAATGGTATGTACCAAGAGGGGCTGGTCGATAGGGATGTAACCGTAAGACCATTTTCCTATTCCATCACTCAAAAGGGAAGGGATCTTCTTAACTCGTGAGCGGGTTTTTCCGGCGAAATGCTCCCTAGGGATACGAGGAGTTCAGTTCAGAGTATTTTCCCAGTTTCCCTTGCCGATTCAAAGGCTTCTTTCATGGTTACAAATTGTTGAGTCAAACCAAAACGCTCTCTCACTTCGTCGATTATCGCCGTCTTGAGTATGGTTGAAGCGTTGTCGAACATGTGATCGATACACTCTTCGAGCTCATCCGGCTTGGTTGAGATTTCGGCAGTTTTGAGCATCTTTTTTGTTCTCATGTTATACAGAAACAGATAGGATGAGCTGCCGCCAAATCTATGGAGAATTCTTTTAACGCATTCGGCGATTGCTTCGTTGAAGTTAACCGGCGAAGTGTCTCTTTCAATTTTTGGATCTTGGACGAGAGTCGTCAATTACGATTTAACCCTTGCTTGATTGCGCGTACTAACTTACATTCTGTATTTGGGCATAGTTGCCGTTTCCGTTAAATTTCGAGGTGGCCTCGGGGGCGAATCTGGATATTTTTCCATTAATGGAGAAAATGCTCTTAATTATGCTCGTATTACCCCAGAGAGAACTGTCAGGATTGAGATAACTTGGATTTTGAATCGGTCAATGATGAGATGTTCTTGCGTCTTACTACGTCAGGAAGAAAGACTGGAAAGCCACATTTAGTTGAATTGCGATTTGCGCTTGCAGATGGAAAAATCTATCTGAGTCACGACGGTAAATCGAGCGATTGGGTAAAAAACCTCAAAAAGAATGCGTGGGTCAGCGTCGAGGTTGGCTCGTTAACTTTCGACGCTATTGCGAAGATTGTACCAACGGAAACTCCTTCTAGGGACGTGGCAATTAGGGTGATTCATCGGAAGTTCAAGAAACCATCTGACAGTCAAACCGCCGAAGAAAGGTTCTCTATTGCTACCATTGTTGAAGTTACTCCTCTATTGCTTCACGACCCAAGAAAGTGAAATGAATCCCAGTAGTTCAAGCGATTCAAGCGCGAGGAACGGTAGCGCAACAGTGTCTGAATATGCGCGTGCAAGTTCATAGTAGATTGGTATCGACAATAGGTTCTGTAGCAGAAATATGAATGAGAAAATGGCTAGACCAATCGTGAATGCAGTTCTCATCTGCGTCAGGCGCTTATAGTAAAAGGCAAATATCCACAACAGAATTCCCGACGTGGCGATAGCTATGACTATGTCGAGGAACCAGATGGAGAATAAGTGTATCAAGTCGCTTTGTTCTCCTTATCCTTTTCCTTTGCAGAGGCTTCGATTATTTTCTTGAACGTGTTGATGTTTGAAGTAAATATCGCAGACGGGTGGTAGACCTGGCCGTACCTCGGGCCCTCGACGTCAACCAGTCTGCTCTTGATCAACACGTTCATGTTGTAGGTGATCGTATGATAGTTCAATCCAAGAGTTTCAGCAAGTTGATTTGCATTCATGGGTTTTTCACTAATTATTTCTAGAATCCTCGCGCGTGTTCTCCCGCCCTTTGAGCCCACGAGTATCCACAGTATCTCGTGATCCACTGACGAGTCGCCTCGCGAAGACAAGCAAATGGTGAAGGCTCAGGATGCAGTATATGAGTTCTTCAAGATTCGATTGGAATAACTTCTCAAGATGTTTTTTCGTCAAACGAAGCCAGGAAGCCTTTCATCTTCCAGTATGTTTCAAGGAACTCGAGTCCTCTAGGTGTAACGCAGAAAAACGTCTCGTCTTCCTCAGTTACTCTCATGACAAGCGCATAAGAGCAGAGTGTATCAACCATTTTCTTTAACCTGTCAACTGGAACGCCCACACCGTACGACATTCTCGTGATCCTGGCTCCTTCGGGATGACTTCTGATTACCTCAAGTATTGTCGCGTATAGATCTGATTGCGATCTTTTTGGGGTTTTCTCCCTCAACTGTCGTATTCCACCTAAATTGGAGAAGGAGGAAGTTTCTCTACCTTCTCAGGAGGGTGGTTTACATAAGTGTGCTTCTCCGGCATTTTCAACTGTCCGGTATAGGTGATCTGATCGATGATGCATCCTTTTTCTACTTCGACGTTCTCGGCAAATATCTTGCTGGCTGAAGAATAGGCGCCAAGGTGGACGTTTGTCGCGTATATGTCGTCAACTTTGGTCGCCCTCCCGATCATCCGCGCTTGGACGTCTTGACCCACCCAGTGTGCTTGCCAAGAGCCTACGTTCAGTTGGCTCTTTCCTACTTCAACAGTCTCTGCGACGATTGGTCCCTCACATCTGGAACCACTTCCGATAGTAATTGTCTTCGCTTTCAGTCCACGCTCAGTTTCTATTCTTCCGGCTATGTCTGCATCGCTGGTGAATATAGCTTGGCTTGCTTCGAATTTCCCCGCAGCACGCAGTTTGGTTCCAGTGACATTTCCCTCTACTTCAGTTGTGCCATAACTCTCAAGGACATCGGAAACTGCAAGTGAACCTGACACTTCGAGCTCTCCACTGACGAGAATCTTCTTTGAAGTGCAGTTTCCTTCTATCTCGTTTTTGCCACGCACTTCCATTTCGTCGCAACTCATATCTCCAACAACGTCCAGTTTGCCGTTGGTTGAAATCTTCTTCGCAGTACAGCCAGCCGCCAATTCGGCTTTACCTGTGATGAATAGTTCCTCGAACCCGACTTTTGAGGCGGCCTCTAGTTTACCACGTATTTGTGTGGTTCCTGAAATCTGACCGCCGCCAATTTTTGCGTTCCCTGTGATGGTGATATCGTGGAGTTTGAATGAGTCCGGTACTCTGAGTTTTCCTGTGACTTCGAGTGATTTCGAGACTTCGAGATTGGCCTCCACTTTTACTGCTCCGTTCGCGCGAATTTCGTTTGCAGTTATCGAGTTTGAATAGATCCTCCCTTCGACCTCGATGTTTCTCGCTTTGGTTTCGCCATCGACTTCGATCGACTGTACTATGTCGAGCTCATCTTGTACAGTAAGATCTCCGTTGACCTTGACAAAGCCGTGATTTATCCTGAGTTTGTTGCATTCCAAACTGCAGTTTACTTCTGCGCTACCCTCAAAATACGCTCCTTCGGTCACGACGACCTTTCCGTCGATTGCCTCAATCTGAGCGTTTCTCCCTACCTTGAGCTCGCCGTCGACCCGGCCGAGTTTTGCTGTGCTGTTACGTGCAACTTCGAAATCCGGCATGTCAACTATTTTGCTTTGTTTCCCTAAAAGTATGGCTCACGTGTTGTGATTATTTTCAAATTATTTCGCCTTCAAGAGTTGTTCGCCAGCGATACCTGGGTTTGCCTGAGCGATTGGTTTCAGCTGGCGTGAAAAAAGAGATTGAAAAGGGCGTAATGTTTGTGAACATTATAGGAAATGTGAGGAAATTCACTTGGTTTTAATTCCGACTCGGTTCACATGGTCACGCAAAGTGAGTTCTAGATTGCTCTAAGCGCTCTTCTGGCAATCAAGTAGCCAATGAGACCCATCACTGCTGCGAAGATAGCAAGGTACAGCATGTCGAAGCCGATTGTCGAAACTTGGGCACCTGTCAGGTTTGTACCGTGAATAATCAATAGTCGCGCTATCTCGTCCGCCTTTGAAATCGGATTGACGTTGGATATTGCGAGAAGCCATACTGGAAATGAGCTGCTGGGAAATATCGCGTTACTCATGAACACTAGAGGTAATGTGGCAAATTGTGCAATCGCAACGAGGGAGTCGATGGTTTTTACGGTAAAAGCCAAGGCGGTGAAGACGGATCCGAATGCAAAGGCAATGAGTGAAAATCCCATAAATATGATGATGAAGGATAGCACGTTGAAGCCTGTTCCAAAAACGAGGCCGTCGGGTAGCGCTATTGCGACGAAGAAAGTTACCAGTGCTAGGATCATTCCTTTTACAAAGTTTTGTGCAACACCCGAGAAGAAAATGGATGCCCTAGTTATCGGGGCAACAAGTATGGTATCAAGATAGCCGAGTTCCTTGTCCAATATGATATCTATCCCGCCAAAGGCAACCGTGAATATTATTATAAGCGAAATGACTCCCGCTACAAGGTAAGTGATGTAGTCGGAAGCGCCGCCGAAAGTCTGGCCGAGGATTGTTGTTCTTATGCTCGCTATAACACTTGGAGGAAGAGCGGCGCTGGAAATTTCCGAAGGAATAAGGTTGGTTGGATTGAATGAGCTTCCGAACAGTGCAAGCCAGAATGCTGACATGAACAAGCCGGGTAAGACTGCTGATGGATTTCTGTAGAATTTTTTGAGTGCTCTCTCGGTTAGAGCGATTGTATCTGAGAAGAACATGACGCTCGAGTCCTAGTGCGGTCCCCACTGTGATGGGGCTCCTTGATCTTTTTCTGATTCTTCGAATGATCTGCCCGTTACTTCGAGAAAGACCTGTTCCAGTGTGGGCTTTGTAAAAGTAATGTCCGTGATCTTGAGTCCCTTGTTGGTGACGCCGTCAACTATCGCTGGAAGGGCTTTTTCGACTCTCGGTAGTTTGACCCTGTATGAATTGGGTGTTGGTTTTGTCACCTCGGAGACCTCTGGGATATTTTTCAAGAAAACAGTCATGTCCTGTCCGTCAGTTAATTCAAGTGTAAGAATATCTCCGCCGAGTTTCTCTTTGAGTTCTGATGGAGGTGCGGATACTTTAATCGTGCCGTCGTCGATTATTGCTACTCGATTACATAAAGAGTCAGCCTCCTCCATGTAGTGGGTGGTCATGAAGACGGTGAGCCCTGAGTCTCGGTTGAGGCGCTGGATGTATTGCCACATCTTCGCGCGCATCTGGATGTCCATGCCCAATGTGGGTTCATCCAAGAACAAAATTTTTGGTGTGTGTATGAGTCCCAAAACGAGTTGAAGGCGACGACGCATACCACCGGAGTACGTCTTGACGGGTTTTGCTACAGCATCCTCCAAGTCGACAAGTTTCATTAGCTCAGCGGCCTTCCTCTGAGCTTCTTGTTTGGGAACGTGTTGTAGTCTTGCCGTGAGAAGAACATTCTCGATTCCCTTTAGTTCGTTATCGGCGGTGAGTTGCTGCGGAACGACGCCGATACTAGCTCTGACGGCTGAGGGATCTTTAGTAACGTTGTGGCCGGCTACGGTTGCAGTCCCTTCGCTTACGCTCGCGAGTGTGGTTAACATTCTGATGGTTGTGGTTTTGCCTGCTCCATTGGGCCCGAGAAAACCGAAAATTTCCCCTTCTGTTACGCTGAAGGAAATATGATTGACTGCTATTTTTTCGCCGAATTTCTTGGTGAGGTTATCAGCTTGAATTACGGTGGTGTTACTCATCGGTCGTCATGAAGATGTTTGTGGTAGGGATTATAACCTCTACTCACTTTCCTTGCTCACGTGAAGTTAGTTAGTAGTCTCGTTTAGCGCATTGTCCAAGAGCTCTGAAAGTATTTCGACGTGACTTTTGCCAGTTTTGGTCGAAAGTTCCCTTAATTTCTCACGAATAAGCTTGTTTTGAACGGTTGTGTTGTTACCGCAGCATTTCGACCAGTGCAGTTTATTTTCATGCATGAATGATGTAAAGGATGCTCTGATGTGTGGATCGGGGTCGGGGTTCTTGCTTAGAAAGTCGTTTTGAAGTGCGAAAGATATGTATTTGTGAAAACGTGTGTGTTCTGTTACAATGTAATTCATCCCGTTGACATTGTGTCCAAGCAGGTCGTGAATGGAATAATGTCTGCCACCGTGGAGACCGGCACTTGATATTTTGATTGTAGAGGCGTGCTCGTAATTTTCGAATATGAATCCAATCTCAGCAGGAGTGAGTTCAGATTTGAGGCAAAAGCCGTCTCTCATCTTGTCGAGGGCAGATGTGATCGTTTCTCTTCTTCTCTCTAGCGAGAACTCCAAGACTTGATTTTGGTTCTGGCTCATCGAGTATCACAACTTGATTTTCTTTCTGGGGTTTCAATTATTAGATTGGGTGTTTGCTAACCGGGAGATGTGAACTCTTTCGCTTCTGAATGGGTTAAGGAAGTTTCGTATGAGTAGGAGCACAAAGTGCATCGACCGTTCTCGATTCTAGAGCCGCATTTTGGGCACTTCGTAAACTGTTGCTTTTCTTTCGTCAGAAGGATTGGCAAACTGAGGTGATATAGGCATACGAAATTAGATAAGCGTTTGCTAATTGATGATTCTAGGAACGAATCAGGCTCATACTTGTGAATTATTTGTGTGGGTGGCTACAAATATGTAAAATGTATAGAATTACTGGAAGAAAATTTAATAAGAATTATACTGATCGGTGATTGCGGTTTCCGACGTGTGCTTTCGTGCTACACTTGGTTGAAGTTCATGGACACGCAATGAAGAAAGGGTAAATGTGCGCTCATTATCGTAGGACTTCGTGGGAAGGCTAGGAGTAGTGGCATTTATAATTCTCATTGGGCCAGTCAAGGAAAAATAGCTGCTTATTTTAGAAATAAGTTGATGGAAAGGGCCTTAATTTAGAGGATGAGAGCGCGCTCTTCGTGTATGATATACAGTGCATTTTATAAGACTTCGACGGAAAGTGTGTATAGTTGAATGTGGCAGAAATTACACTGAAAGCTCCTCTCGCCAAAGTTTTGAAGGCGCCGGAAAGATCGCAGTTGGTTAACGCCTTCACCCAAGCTTTCAAGACTAGCGGTATTTCCAACGTATCAGTAAAAGACATCTTTTTCGTCGATAGGAGGTCTGGAGCAGTCCCATCTGAGGGTACAACGTTTCTAGTTGTTACTTTTAGTTTGGATGGTGTTTCCGTACAAATAATTGATGCGTTGGATGCTCTAATTGAAGAAGGGTCGCTGGCAGGCCGAAAGTTGCTGGTTTCTGCTGGCGGCAACTCGCTTGTAGATCCTGACGGCAACTTGTTGTCGGACGAGAGGCTGGTTGAGCTGATTGCGACTGCGCGGCTGGTAAAGTCAGATAGGAGTCGAGGTCGTACGGGTCTAGTTTATGGTAACGTACTTTACTTTCCTTGGTCGGCTGAACCAATCTCTATAGTCTTAACGGTTATGAGTGCTGATATCTTGAATGAAATAGTTGATGGTCGAATGCGTGGGTTGGCCCCTTACGTGAAAGTGAAATGGTTCACATGCTCGATTTGTGGAGAAATGTTCGACGAATGTGATCACAAAATTGGTGAAGAGTATAATGGTAGAGTTTGCTTGGGTGTGCCGCGAGACATCCAGTTTCTTGAGGAAACTGTTACCGACCTGCCAGTTGATCCGCGCTGCAGGATGACGGATCTTTTGATCTTAGGCAAGGAGCGAATTGAGCAGGAGTGGTACGGGTTTCAAGGAGTGAACATTCTGGACAGGTTGGGGAATATTAATGAGGCGAAAAAAGACGAAATTATTAGTAAGGAAGCGGCTTCAAAGTTTAAGCTTTATTTTTCAAGGCATTCAGTTGGTCACTGCAAATTCCATGAGACAAAAGCTAAGGAAAAAGCTAAATCATTGGCAACATCTCGTCGTAAATGAGTAGAGGAAGGCATTGTATTTCGATCTCGTCCTTGCATGGATTTGAGAGGTTGAGCGATTGTGGTAGGATGAGCGGTGATTGGTCGGGAACGAAGCGGAAGACGATAACCCAAGGGTTTATTTTTTTCTGCTCGAAAGTGTTGATTATCTCTTCATAGGATGACTCTTCAAAATCAATTTCTCTGGATTGATCTTGCTTTTCCAGAGTTACCGTATTGTAGCTTTGGTCGAAATATAGAAAGGTTAAGGGACTTTGGTCCCTGTGAATTTGCTGGACTTTGGCGCACAATGTGAAATATGTAGTGTAGGATGAATATTTGTGTAGTTGGTTTAAGAGGAGATCAGGATGGGATATAGCTAGTGTTGAGGAGGTCGTGGGGGGTTGTCTGGACAATCATGTCTTTTCTTTGTTCCTCTGTGCGTGCCAGCTTGTAGCTCCACCCAGAGCCACGGCGCTGTCTGGTAAGAAGTCCTCTTTGTGACAGCCTAGACAGATACGTCGATATGATGCTGAGCGTTGTGGTGGTGTTGAAATCTAGCTGGTACGCCTGAAGGACGTCATTCGATGTGAATGATCCGAAACGAAACCTACTCTCTAGGAGGCCATAGAGTTTTGAAAAGTTTGTGTCGGGTCTTGGTTCCTCTATATTAGTTGAGAGAGATTGTGCAAAGTCAATGAGTTTTGCAATATTATCTTTGGAGGTGCCCTCGACATTGAAGGAGTATTTTGTTCCTACATCGTCGTTGAACTCTATTTTCACTTTGATAGGTTTGATGAGAGAGTCAAATGGCATATTCGGATTCATTGATCGCGGTCTAATAGGTTAACAGTACTATTTGCATAGTAGATAACGAGTGAAGCTGTGAACGTGTCAACGTTGGAGTCAACTTAATCTGTCTTGGTTGAGATTGGTAGATGGTATGGCTATGGGTATGCTGGAGCCTTTGTGGGATAATTGATTGGTTATTGGTTATTTAGTAAAAGGGATGAATTTCCAGTGGAAACGAAGGGGTGGTAGGTGATAAAGGAGGTAGACAGGTTTACGAGTATAATTTAGGTCCAGTGGAAGGAAAGGGGTTGTGAATTGGATCTATTATAGCCTAAGGTGATTAATAGGCGCTCACCCTGGATGTTCCAGTGGAAAGAAACTTGGAATAGGGCTTGTTAGTTACCAAGAATTAGTGAATATTAACCTCTTGTTAACTTGATCAGTCTTTACTGTTTTTCTTTAGTTGAACGGTAACATCTACCCTATACATGAAGCATAACAAAACTTACAATTTCTACACTTTGACACTACTCCACTCGAAACTATGCTAGGCGGCCCTTTTACTTGGTTCAACAACATGATCCACTTGACATCGTCTTTCAAAAGGCAATATCATTTCATAGTATCTTCACGAACCACGCTAGTCTTCGCTCTGACTTTATACCCAACACACTCCCTTTCAGGTCGGATCAGATAACTGCAATCGGCCAAACACTTGCTCCATTATTACGAAATACGAAACCTTCTAACCTTCTGATCTATGGGAAAACTGGCACAGGAAAAACTGCAGTCACCAGGTACACTATCAGTAGGCTCTCTTCTATCTGCAAATCTCAAGGAATAAACGCACACTTCGCATACTGCAACAGCAGGGCCGCTGGAACAGAGTATAGAGTTCTGGTCGAGCTCGCAACCACCCTAGGGCTGACCATACCATTCACAGGCCTAGCTGTATCCGAAGTTCTATCACGCCTCCATCAGCAGATATCTTCTAAAGCAATAGCAGTAATCCTAATACTCGATGAAATCGACTACTTGATCAAACTCTTCGGCGACAACCTCCTCTACTCCCTCATAAACACTTCAAGTGACCTCTCACCAAACTTCTTTTCGCTCGTTGGTATCTCCAACGACCTACACTTCAAGGACTCTCTTGATGCCAGGGTGCTCAGTCGACTGTCAGAAGAGGAACTAGTCTTCCCCCCATATACTACAACAGAACTCAAGACCATTCTTCAAGACAGAGCCAAGTTAGCCTTTAACCCTGGAACCTTCACCGAGGCCGCGATCAACCTCTGTGCCGCTCTCTCCGGTTCGGAGCATGGAGACGCTAGAAGAGCGGTAGACCTACTCAGAATATCCGCCGAAGTCGCCGAGAGAGACGCAAGTGGCACCTTGGATGAAAAACACGTTCGCATAGCTCTCCAAAAAATAGATCAAGACAGAATCACTGACGCTCTTAAGACACTGCCTCTCCAAGCAAAGCTAATCCTCCTCGCCACAATCATGAGCAGCTCAAACAGACAGCCTAAAGCCTCCAGCGGATCCATCTATAACGAATATGTCAAACTGTGCACAACCGCAGGACTAGATCCTCTCACTACCAGAAGAGTATCTGGTTTAGTCACCGAACTAGACACACTTGGTCTAGTCAGTGCCAAACTCGTAAACTATGGAAGATACGGACGCACCAAAACCATCACTCCACAAGTCTCACTCTCAACCCTTCAGCTTGCCTTCGAATCAGACGACACTGTAAGCCAGATTATTTCGAGCCTAGAGAGAAACTAGTTAGGAATTCTTTCCACACAACCTCAATAGTGGCGAGGTTCACAACAGGCACAATTCCAGGCCTCGGACTAATTCCCAAGTTCGCTTGGTAGCCCGTTTGCGCTTGCCAGCACCCAGAGTTTAGGATCAGGGTCGACTTGTAATTATCCTCCCCGACCGCATGAACATGTCCACAGTGAAAAATATCTGGTACCTGCTCGATAACCAAAGAGTCTTCCCTTTCCGGAGCAATTGGCGTTCTGTGACCGAAAATAGGAGCCAAGTGACGTGCCCGCAACAGCACTTTCATCGCCTCTTCAGGTCGCTGGTAAGATAGTCCAGGAGTTGTTGCAAGAACATCATCCAAGCTCCTACCATGATATGTCAGCACTGACACTCCGTTCAACTTGAACAAACATGGGTCTCCTAACATTCGAACGTTGAGCAGTGAATAGAGCCCTTCCGCATATTTCCTCGGAATCATCGGCTGGGGCAACGCCTGCCTAGTAGCATCATGGTTTCCAGGGATAACGAACATCTGCAAATGCCTAGGAACTAACTTTAGCTTTTTCGCCACCATCTCATACTGCTTGTAGACATCCTGCTCCGCCAACTCATACTCTTGATTCGGAAAAACACCGACCCCATCGACAATGTCTCCGCCTATTACCAAATACTTTAGTCGCCCGATGATCTCTTCGTCCTCCTCACTGCGCCCCGTAACTCCGTTCAGCCATTCAAGGAATCGATTGAAGGCGCTTTCCATGAACTTGTCACTCCCAACATGAAGATCGGAAAGGAATACCGCGTAAACCGTCTTTTTCGATGTTGAAGCTACTCTGCTGGGGGTGTCTGGTTGGAATATATTTTTCGCAAGTAATCTCCCCTGCGACGCATCAACATCTACCATAATACACTGATCCAGAGTAATTTCACTGAGAGCTTTTTTTACTTCACTACTTGATACCAAAACAGAAACATTCCCTGTGTCGTCATCCAAGGTGAACTCAACGCCGCCGCTTTTTGTAGGCCGCTTTACCGACACCAATCCCGCAATTCTTGCATTACCCTTCTCTTTACCCATTTTTGAAATCTTGATCAGCTGCCGACCCTCAGGTCTCTCCATCAATATCTTTACCAACTTCTCATAGCGACTCTTGAACAGGAAAGAAAAGGTCTCCACACCGGGAGAGAGCAAAGACCCCGAATCACTTACAATCTCTACTTCCGATTCTAAATCCTTCCCACCCTCTTTCACTCCTGATGCCATAGACGCTGACCTACTGAGTCTAAAAGCGACACCTTCAAAAATATCTGGAAACACACTCACAAGATCGTCAATCTCAATACTCTTGCTAGACTTCCCCCTAGCTTTCTCTTCAATCACTTTACGTACTATCTCTTCGACACTTATTTCACTACGCCCCTTACCGAAGTCTTTTAACACAGTCAACGCCTTGGGACTTATTTGATAACCAAAACTGAGCGCCTCAACCAACGCCTTCTGCAACGAATTCGTAGTCAAGCAGAATGACCTTACTTACTGCATGCTAAAGCGACACTTATCCCGTCTTTGAGCAAAAATACAGCTTCGCTCTCCTTGGGCGATTCCACATAGACCCGAACTTTCTTCTCCGTGCCAGAACTCCGCACCATCAGCCAAGCTCCGCTTTTCAGGTAAACCTTAACTCCATCCAACTCGTCGAATTTTTCAATCTCATCACCAAATTTCTCCCTGACCTTTGCTTTCACACAGACGTAGTCCACACTCCCGCCGAGTTCCAAGTTCTTCTGCAGGTTATAATAAACCGGAATACTAGAAACAGCTTCGCTCAAACTGATTCTCTTTTCCGCCAGATACTGCGATACCAAAACAGCCGTGTAGATGCCATCCTCCCAATATCCCCACCGAGGATCTACCATCTTGCTCGGCTCCGACGCAAATATCCCCTTCCGCTTGTACAGTTCTTCGAAAGTTTTGCCCAATCGAGACCTCTCTACGTTACAACCTAAATCCTGCGCCGTTTTCTCCAACGCGCTCGACGAATTCACAGAGATAATTACATTGCCTTTCTTCACTTTCTCTGCAATTATTTTCAGAACGACGGCAGAAAGCGCGTAATCCGGGACTACTCTACCAGCCTCGTCTATCATCACGAGACGATCCGCGTCACCATCGTGAGCGACCCCGAAATCAGCATGAACCGTTTTCGTAAAAGACGACACCTCTCCCAGAGTTTCAAACATAGGTTCCGGCTGCCTCCCTGGAAACCTCTCGCTTGGATGTGCGTTAAGCGTCACCACATGGTGGCCCAGATCAGACAGCAAAGCCGGAGTCACTCCGAAAGCTGTCCCGTTGGCGCAATCCACAACTATCTTGAAACTCTTCTTGGCTGGCTCATTGCGCTTCAGCACCGCGGCCTTATACAGTGCAACAGCTTCATCATTTTCGAAAGTCCCCCCAAAATTCTCTATGCCCTCTTTCTTCGCATACCTCTCACTCTTCAGCACCAGCTGCTCCAGTTTCTGTTCTGCTTCTAGGGAAAACTCAATTCCATCAGTTCCAAAGACCTTCACGCCAGCATACTCCGCCGGGTTGTGAGAGGCGGTGACTGAAAAACCTGCATGCAACCTGCTGTTCTTTATGTTGAATGCCAGCACTGGCGTCGGTATCATTCCATAGCATTCCACGTCGCTACCGTACCAACTCATCGCCGAACAAGCAATGTTCGCGAGTATGACTGACGTCCTGCGGCTGTCATACCCGACTCCAAATTTACCCTCCCCAAGAAGCTGATGAACCGCGTAACACACTGCGATCGTATCTTTCATAGAAACTTCCTGTCCGTAAATGCCCCTGATACCAGCGGTCCCGAACTTTACTCTGATTTGCGGGACATTCAGCTCAGTAGATTGGTCGGCTTCTTGAGACACAAATCAACCCTATTGAAACGGCAGCTAATCAACAATACTGAGCTATAGGATAGTAAAAAAGAGGGATCGCGGGTTCTATAACCCGCCGAATCTACGAAGTGCCAGTGACCTGTGTGGTTACTGTCGGAGTATTGACCGGAATTGGAACCACACCAGCCAGTGCCAAGAAAGGCGAATCCGATACGGTCAAGCCCCTCTGGACTGTAGGTCCGCTACTCACAGTGAATAGCAGAGACACTACCAATGTATCCGGTCCGGTCGTCGTTATGGTTATCGACTGCGAAGGATGCTGAAAGTTGAGCATCACGACACCGGCCGAAGCCACGGACAGACCAGTCACTGTCACGTTGAAGACGCTGAAAACCTGCTCCAGTACAGGCAGATTCTCCAGTGCTAACCCGTAGGTTCCAGCATTCGTGAAGTTGATCACTGCAGTTGACGACTGGGTTCCCGATTCACCAACTACAAGTGTTCCCAAGTTGAGTGACGCTACCTGAGTTACGTTCGTGGATGAGGGCTTTATGATAAAACTCAGCTCCCCAACCACGTTCGAGATGCTCCCATTGCCCGACGCTGCTACCGCACCGCCCGATATTCCAATCGAAGCGACGAGTAGCACTGCGGCGAGCTTGTGGGCCGCGATTGCTGATATGATGGGTAATCCCATGATTATCAGCTAAGATATCATTGAGAATTTTATTAGAATCTACTTAATAGAACAAACTTCCAAAACAATAGAAAACGTTCTATTTTGAGCCGTTCTAGGGTGCTAGAACAGAGCTTTCCTAGCGGATTTTGATATACTTGTACGCGGCCGTGCCAGTGTCAAACGCATAGTGAACTTTCTGGTACGAATTCCTGAGATGTCTCACTTCTTCCTTAACCTTCAACGCATCCTCCTTCTTGACAATAATCTTGGCTAGGAAAGAAGCAATCTGTCGCATTTCCTCTTTTCTCATACCCAAACGAGTTACTTCACTGGTGCCCAATCTCAAGCCGCCCGGATGCATGTAGTGCCTACCTGCTTGGATATCCCCTGGAATCAATTGCCGGTTCACAATAATGTTCGCTTTTTCAAGATCCTTTTCTAAATTCCCCCCGTCCCCATACTTTGTCACATCAACTGCTATTTGATGCGATTTCGTGAATCCTAGATTCGACGCAAGCACATCCAAACCTTCATCATTTAACGCCCCTGCCAACGTCTTCGCATTTTCAATCACCCGTGTGGCGTACTCCTCTCCGAATTCCAAAAACTCCGCAAAAGCGATAGCCTTACCGGCGACGTGATGCAAATGATGGTTGCTGGACGTTCCAGGAAACGCCCCTGCCTTGATCTTCTCGGCATACTTGTCCCACGACAGCACAGTCCCTCCCTGCGGTCCGAAGAGTGTTTTATGCGTCGATAACGACACCGCATCTACTCCTTCAGCAAGGGGTGCCTGAAATTGCTTTCCAGCAATCAAGCCTGAGACATGCGCCGCATCATAGCAAACCACAATACCCTCACTCTTGAAAAATTCCGACAGTTCCTTTACAGGATGCGGGAAGAGAAACAGACTCCCACCAAACATGACCATCTTCGGCTTTTTGCCTTCACTCTCTAACTTTCTGACTTTCTCTTTCGTCTTGTCAACATCAATGTTCCAGTTTTCTCTGTCAAAAACAAAATACTCCACGTTGAGACCATGAACCAACCCGGCAGTTCCGTTAAACTCTTTTCTCGCAGCAGAAATGTGCCCTCCATTGGGAATCGCCAGAGCCATCATTGTATCTCCCGGATCTGCAAAGGCCGAGTAAACCGTAAGATTCGCACACACTCCTGAAACAGGCCTCACGTCGGCAAACTCGGCACTGAACAATCTTTTCGCTAAATCAAGGCAGATAAGCTCCACTTCATCGATGTAGGTGCAGCCAGCATAGACACGATCTCCCGCCCAGCCTTCCGCGTACCTGTTGGCAAAGTCGGAAATAATTGCTTCCCGAACCGCAGGGCTCGGAACGTTTTCCGATGCGATCAGAGGAATCGAGTTTGCAAACCAATCTTGATGAGCTTCAAGAGCTTGAAAAATTTTGTTGTACGACGAAAGCGCGGAATCCATGCCGAGCGTTATTTCCGCACTCAATAAATAAGGCTTGTAAAGAAAAGCCTACAACATGCTCTCGATAGTATAGCCATCAAATGGCTTTTCCAGCAAGACCCGCGAGTAATTCATTATTTCCATAACGCGCATAAAATCAGTGAAGGAAAACCTCCCTGAGACCATGAGCCAGTTCGGACTCGCCCGCGAATCCATAGCCTTTCCTTGAACTTGCAGGTTGTCGAGGACTTTTTGAAAATCCTCAATGTCCTTCTTGTTGACCGGAACGTTCTGAATCGGTACCGCATTCAAACTCGCAAAGCTTTTCGGATCCCACATTAGCTTCGCAACTATCACCTGTGAGAGTGTTGTAACTAACATGAGTTAAACACTGGTAATTCGATTATATGTAAATTTTAACTCTATTTTGACATCGCCGCTACCATATCTGCAAGGACTCTCTTTGCATCACCGAAAACCATCATCGTGTTAGGCAGGTAAAACAACTCGTTATCGACTCCGGAAAAACCTGGAGCCATCGACCTCTTGATGAACACGACAGTTTTTGCCTTGTCCACGTTAAGTATTGGCATACCAAACAGCGGCGAGTCGGGCCTCGTGTGTGCTGCAGGATTCGTGACATCGTTTGCGCCAACAACTATAACGACATCTGTTTCGGGGAAAAGCGAATTTATCTTATCCATCTCCCACAGCTGATCATATGGTACCTGCGCCTCTGCCAAAAGGACATTCATATGACCCGGCATCCTCCCGGCGACTGGATGAATGCCATACTTTACGTCGATACCTTTACTCTGCAAAATGTCCGATAGCTCCTTGACTACATGTTGCGCTTGGGCTACTGCCAGCCCGTAACCTGGAACTATCACCACACTTCGAGCGTTATCCAGTATCGTAGCCACGTCTTCGACCGTGTAACCGCTGACAGTCCGCCCGTTCTCGGTAGCTTTCTCAGAAACGATCTGTTTTGCGCCAACTCCGCCGAACAACACATTCATGAACGAGCGATTCATCGCCTTACTCATTATGAGACCGAGAACCAGTCCCGACGAGCCATCAAGGGCTCCGGCAACGATAAGCACTCTATTGTCCAAGACAAATCCTAGAGCTGCTGCAGAGAGACCGGCATACGAATTCAATATTGCGATCACAGTTGGCATATCCGCTCCGCCTATCGCAATCACCAGTAGAAACCCGAAGAGCAACGCGAACGCGGCCATGACGGGGAGAACGAACTCTTGTGAGGGAAATAGCGCGAGATAGATTCCGAGAGCGATTGCTATTCCTAGCGAGGAAAGACTTACCATAGTCCTTCTAGGATAAATCAGAGGTTTGCCAGGAAGTATTCCCTGCAGCTTGCAGAACGCTATGCAGCTCCCGACGAAGGTAAGGTACCCGAGGATCATCTCAGCGGACAAGACAATTACGGTATACGGGTCCACATTCGGCGCTCTCTGATAGAACTCCGCCGTCCCCACAAGAGCTACTGCGAGAGATCCAAACGCATGCGACATCGCGGTTCGCTGCGGCACAGCAGTCATTGGAACTTTTAGGGCAATCGGCGAGCCAATGACGACCCCTATGACAACACCGACGAGTAGGAGGTCAATTCTGTGAATTTGATAAGCGATCAGCGTGGCAGAGATTGCTACGACCATGCCAGCGACGCCGAAATAGTTCCCAAGCCTAGAAGTCCGTACTTCGCTCATTTCTCTGAGCGACATTATGAAAAAACCGATTGCAACCACGTAGAGAAGCTGCGTGAAAATCGGAAAGGCGGTCATTTCTTTGGTTCTTCTCTTCTTTTGAACAGTCGAAGTATACGCTCTGTAAGCAGAAATCCGGAGACGATGTTTGTGAATGCAAGCGCGATAGCAACTGTCACAAGAATGAGAATCGTATCACTCGAAGTTGGTTCTGCGAGCACGATTAGTGCTGCCACAAACGACACCGAAGAAATCGCATTCGTCAGCGCCATGAGCGGTGTGTGGAGGAGCCTTGAAACATGGCGGACAAGCTCGATGCCGAGAAACGTAGCCATCATAAAAATGAGTATGTTAACTACGAGGTCGCTCTGCGTTGCGTCTACCATGAGTTTCTGTCACGCTTTTGCCGTTGCCAACTTTTCAAGAGCAGCCTTGGTTCTCTGATGCAAGATTTCCCCCTTACTGGTAACAAGAGGACCCCGGATCAGATCATCCTTCAAGTCCAAGTTCAAATTACCATCTTTCAGCAGTATCGACAGAAAAGTCGTAACGTTTCTGGAATAAAGCTGGCTTGACTGCTGGGCCATGGTGGCGGGAAGGTTCAGAGGTCCGTGAATGGTGACTCCGTACTTTACCACGATTTTCCCCGGCTCTGTACATGCACAGTTACCTCCAGCCTCGGCAGCAAGGTCTACAACGACCGAGCCGAACCTCATTCCCTTGACGGCATCCTCAGAAACAAGAATCGGGGCTCGCTGGCCCGGAATCAGCGCCGTAGTGATAACCACATCAGATTCGCGAACACGCTCCCCCAAGAATTTCTGTTGCCTCACATTGAAATCAGCTGTCTGTGCTTTGGCATACCCGCCGGAATCCTGCGCGTCCTTCGACTCGACTGGAATCTCAAAGAATTTTGCCCCCAAACTCATCACCTGCTCTTTCACAACCGGACGCACATCATATGCTTCCACAACCGCGCCAAGCCTCCGGGCGACCGCAATTGCCTGTAAGCCGGCCACCCCAGCACCGATGATGAATACCCTCGACGGAGAAATTGTCCCCGCAGCGGTCATGAGCAGGGGAAAAAGTTTCGGTAAAGAATCAGCCGCAAGCAGAACAGCTTTGTATCCAGCAACCGTCGCTTGGGAAGAAAGCGCATCCATCGACTGGGCTCTGCTAATCCTCGGTATCAAGTCCATCGCAAACGCGTTAACTTCCAGACTTCCCAGCTTCTGCACACTCTCCAAGTTGCTTAGCGGATAGAGAAACGAGATTAGAGTAGAACCTCGCTTCAGCATGGAGGCTTCGGAGACCGTTGGAGGCTGAACTTTTAGAACAACATCAGATTTATCGTAGAGCTCTCTTGCGTTTGCGGCAATCATCGCTCCAGAGTACGCGCCATCCAAAAATCCGGAGGCAACTCCAGCGCCAGTTTCTATCACAACACTGATTCCCTTTAGCTTGAAAAGAGAATCAGGAACCAAAGAAACGCGGGTCTCTCCAGAAACCGTCTCTTTGGGAACGCCAACAAACATTACATTTCAAACGAGAAAAAAATCATCTATTTATTGCATTAGCGAAAAAACTTGCCCTCTACGGCAAGAGCTTCTCTCTTCTTATCAATCGACTAGCGAGCAGGAATAGCGCAAGTGACAAAGTAATGATTATTGCGGCTACAGTTAGGTCTCCAATAACAGCGAAAACTGGAGCGACGAGTGGAATTAGATAGGTGGGTAGCACCATCATCACACCTAGTCCCATTCCTAGTGGCTGGTTCGATCCAACACGCTGTTTTTGAAGCGAGCCGAAGGCCATCATAGCCAGAGTGACAAAAGAAACTGCCGGGTATCCTATTGCCGGCGTTAGAAGCACCGTCTCAACAAGAACAAAGAGATTCGTACCAGAATCCAACCCTATTCCAATATTTGCCAGAATCTCGTAAGCAAACATTATTGATGAAAGAAGCAGCGCCGCCTTCAGGTATCCTTTGTAAATGTCACCTTGATTCATTCCCAGCGAAAGAAAATATTCTAGAACGCCGTTGTTTTTGTCATAAACATACAACAGTATCACTGGCGTAGCGAAGGTCAGTGTCGAAAAAACCATTAGTGGCACGGAAATCAAGGGGAGGGCTGAAACTATCTGAAGCTCGTTTTGGTTCGTAATCGGTGCCGTCGGAACTTGGGCAAGACTCAGGCCAAGTAGCGCATGCCCCACATTTGCAAGGATTATGCCGATGATGGATAAAATCAGGGCAATAACCACGTAGGTCTTGCTCAGGGAAAGGCTTCTTCGCGCTATCATGAAACTCGAATGAGTCGATCCTAAATCTGGCGTCTTCTCTTCGATTATCTCCAACCACCGACCTTCGATCTAAATACGAGCCGCAGGATTACAAAGATAATCGGAAAAACGTAGAAACCGAAAAGCTGCAACAACCCCAGTAGAGAGATCAGGCCGCCATTTGTTATCTGTTCAAGAACGCCTATGTGCGCGGGAGTCGAGGCCGACATTATCGGCGCAATTACGCCGAGGACAGTCGAAACGTTTATCGAAATTACATTTCCATTTACGACGAAATAAGACAATACGAAGAGAATGACTACGGCGACTAACGTCGTTTCAATCAGGTACATCGGCACAAGCGAATTCGCGTAAAGGAGGTAACCGCCGATCGAGAGCGAAATTGCCGAAAGCAGCAGCAAGACGCCCAGAATCGAAACTAATCTCATGCGAGACCACATGAGAACCAGAGTCTAAGAATCTAACTATATCTTCGGGAAAGAGATTTCTCTGGTTTCGACGGTCTTTTTCAAAAATTTCTTTAATGAGCCTATGGGCATGCCATAATAGCGTTCTTCTTTCCAACGTTCCATCATTGCAATACTCCTCGTAATCATTCCCAAACACACGCTGTTTTCGTTCTTCTGTGCATGCACTAGAGCAGAAGCTGCAAGAATTACTCCCTGTTGTAGCTCCTTTTCCAGACGGTTTGTTTCCGTGCGCCAGATTACTTCCATAGTCTCGTGGCATTCCCAATAGCGTTGCGCGTTAAACAGTTCGATGATAGAATGGACAATCGCCTGTTTCCCTAGAACAGGTGATTCATCATTGAGGTCTCTCTCAGTCAGCAAAGGCCCCAGTTCGCTGACCACACTCTTCACAACTTCCTCGTTCTTTGCAAAAAGATCAAACTCGATGGCTAGCTCGCTGATCCTGAAATTCTTCAATGACACACCGAACTTTTGGGAGAGTTTCTCATATTTCGCAATAACCTCGCTAATCTGTTCTGGTTTGTATTTTTCCTTGTTGGCTATGCGAAAAAGATACCTTGGCAAAAAAGCACCACTGTACCCAGCTTACATCATTTCGAGAGGGACTTCCCTGTGGTAATGTTCGACTGGCATGAGCGAACCGAACGCCCGTTGGACCACTTCGCTCAGCGATGGATGTATGTGAATCGCCCTATCTATTATCTCCGAGCTCACACTTTCAGTGTACATTACATTAATGATTTCCTGGATCAAGACGGACGCTGACGGGCCAATGATGTGCGCTCCTAAAATTTTATCGTTAGAACTGTCCACCAGAACCTTGACGAAATAATCCTTCACGTTCATTGCTTCTCCCTTTGCAGTGTTCTCATATTTGTAAAAACCCACCAAAACACGATCCACCCCCAATTTCTCTACAGCTTCCTTTTCGTGCAAACCTACTGCGGCGATTTCAGGATACGTAAAAACGGCGTGTGGGATTGCATGATAATCTACCTTCACCTTTTGCTTGAGTATAGCGTTGTAATACGCAATTTCAGATTCATAATTAGCAACGTGCCTGAAAAGATAATTCCCATCCGCGTCGCCGAACGACCAGACGTTGGGCTGAGACGTCTCCAAGTATTCGTTCACTTCTATCCAACCACTCTTCGTGGTCTTGATGCCGGCCCTCTCTGGATGCAAAATATCGGTAAGCGGTCCCCGTCCCGCAGCGACCATGATTTCTTCCACCTCAACGATTCGCTCACTGCGACTTTTTCTATCAAAGGCGACCAAGCTTTTCAGGCCGCCGGGAATCTTCATTGCGCTTTTGACCTCATGATTTGTCAAAATCGTAATGTGTTTACCCAGTTCTTTTTTAGCAAGCGCAGAAACCTCTGGTTCCTCCTCGGGCAAAAACCGTTCGTTTCTTCCGATAATGGTGACGAGCGCGCCCATGCTGGAAAGAAAATGACCGTATTCGGCAGCAATGTATCCGCCGCCGACTATTGCGACGCTCTTTGGCAACGATTTAAGACCCAATATTGTGTCGCTGGTCAGATACCCAACGGATTCTATCCCGTCGATTGGTGGAATTATTGTCTTCGATCCAATACAGAGGAAAATCATATCCGCGTTAATCTCTTCGTCTTCCACTTTCATAGTGTACGGCGAGACAAATTCCGCGGCCGCGTGATAGTAATCTATATTCGGCGAAGAAGACAATCCCTCGCGGATTGATTCGATGTCCTTTCCTATCAGACTTCGCATACGATCCATTATCTTCCCAAAGTTTACGTTAGTCACGGCGGCCTCAATACCCAGATCGTGAGCTTCCTCGAAAACCCGCACAATTTCAGCCGGGTAGAGAAGTATCTTTGAAGGAATGCAACCCCGGGTCAGACAAATGCCTCCCGGTTCGTCCTTGTCTATTATGGCGATCTTGATCTTTGGATTCCGACTTATCAGAGCGTCGAGAAGATTTGTCGCAGATCCGCTTCCAATTATGATTAAATCGTATTTCTTCAAGGCTGCCTATTTTCTAGAGAGGCACAATTTATCATTATCATAACGACCGAAGCCAATTCTTCGTTTTGACGATATCTCCCTCAACCAACACATGCGTTGCGTCTTCCCAATTTATCTTGACATTTGCGCCAGCTTTCTGCAAATACTCTTTCAGCTCCAGCGTCTTGTCTTGCGGAATCATCTTGTCATACCTTCCTCCCGAAATGAATACCTTTGTCTCGCTGAGATCTGGAACTTTACTCGGAATAAGAGGGATCATCGGGCGAAGCAGCGCCGCGCTTTTGACTACTTCTGGTCGCAACAACAAGAGACTCGCAGCAATGTTTGCTCCGTTAGAGTAGCCCGCCGCCGTCACAGAACGCAGACTGAAAGCGTATTTTTCAGAAGCCTTCTCAATGAAATCCGCTAGTTCATTAGTACGAAACACCAAGTCGTCCACATCAAAGACCCCTTCTCCCAACCGTCTGAAAAATCTCGGCATGCCGTTCTCCAGTACTTTACCGCGCGGCGCAAGAATTACCGCCCGTTCATCAATCATTTGACCCAAGGTAAGCAAGTCATTTTCATTTCCGCCAGTTCCGTGCAGTAGCAACAATACTTTTCCTCCAACATCCCGGCCGGGAATGAAGACATGTAAGAACCCAAAATCATCACTCCTAACCTCGCTCCCCAACACCAGCACCTCAGATCAAGTACCTTCCAATACTTGCAACCAGAACACCGATCCAGTACTCGAAATGGGTGACTATAACCGATATGCCGACTGTTGTAAAGACATCATAGCCCATCGCTATCACTATTCCAATAAACCCAAAACCGCCGCCTAGAGCTATCAATGTCTTGCCAGTGAGCCTGTGCTTTAGCAAGACCAACCCTCCGCCCAAAATTGCGAGTGTTCCTCCCAGAGCGATTATCAAACTGAGCGCTAACAACGCGAAGTCAATTGAAGACTGGGCAATGCTTAGAAGGCCGCTACCAAATTTCTGTTCGGAGTAAGATACCACAGTCACGAGAAAACTCTTGGTTGTTACGCCGCTCGCCACAATCAGAAATCCACCAACTATGGCTATGACGCCGCCAGCTATGATCGACGCTCTCGACTTTGCCAACTACGCTCAATAGAGAATAGTTGCCTTCTTACGAATTAGGTCTTTCGCTGGAGCGCTCTAAAAGCCGATAAGAGCGTCAATGGACAGGACTCCGGAACCCACGACCAGAATCACTATAGCTAAAAGCAGATACAGAATATCGATTTCGAAGGATGGTTTGCCATGCGAGATGTATTCTGCGTGCATTTTTGATCGCTTTGCAATCGAAATTGCCACGAACTGGATTATTAAAAGCACCGCGATTATGGGGACTATCAAGCCGATTATCAGGAAGATGCCTCCGAGCAATTCTAAATATGAGACAGCTCGAGCTGAGCCAGCGGGGGCGCCAAGTGACTTTGCAAACCCTGCTGATCCAACGAATCCTTCCTTTGTAAATTTAGGACGCGAATGAATGATCAAGTTTCCTCCAACCCACACTCGTAACACAAGTGCCAGATAGCCGGTATAGGGAACCAAAACATCATAGAGAGCGATCATTTTAGATCAGGCTATACACTACGAAATTCAACCATATAAATCAAGTAGTAATTTACCACTAAGTAAGTCTTACAGACTTTACTTGGTGGCACCTACGACCAATGGGGCTAGAGCAAAATTTGCCAGAGCAGTTTAGATCGATTCTTAGGGCGTGCAAGTTGGATTATAGTCAGAATTTACGCCGCAAAAAGTCCATGCGTAAATTACGCCGTTTGTTATCGGTAGATCATCTGCGCCGACCTGGGCCATTTGCCATGGAGCCGTCGAGTTGCTCTGCTGGTACGTCCACAAGAACCAAAATTCAGAATTAGTGTTCTGAATTCCTCCAATGCCGTTGACAAAGTGCTCCTGATACTGCGCGTCGTAGGAAGCGTTCACATTCCCATTCATTATGAGCACGGTCGCCGTATATAGATTCGATCCAGGCGCTAGTGACGTATCATTGTACCAAGTGGATGTGCCGTTACCGAAATCAACCAGAATGTTAGGGGTGTATTTCACACCAAGTTGATCTAACTGCTTCACATATATCGAATTCTCTAAAGAGACCGAAGTATACTTTGTATAGTAGAGAGCGCCGACGCTCGAAACTATTATCAGAATTGCGATGAGTACCGCCATGATACCATAAAACGTCTTGCTTTGGAAAACCACGATCATCTTACCTCTGATTGAACGACAACAATCTTGGATGGACTGACTCTTTTAAAGCGCGTGCAAGCAACTATAACCATAGGCGCGAGCGTAGCGCCGAGCACAAAATCGCTCAGCTCGTGCGGAATCATGAAGGGAATTCCAAAGACTTCGACTGCCAGAAGTGATGTGAACGTGTGCATCCCTTCAAGCAGACCTGTCGCAAGGTTTGTCTCGAAGTCCCAGATAAACGCGCAAATTGCCAGAATGGATCCGAAGAACAAATTGCGAGAGGAGAGAGCCGAGGGCCTTTCCGCTGCCCAAGCCCTTGAAGCGAGATATCCCGCTACCGCATACAGCAACTCTCCTATTACCAAGAAAGGAAATATCGGAAGAGAAAACCCATAAGGCGTGACCACGCTCCAGATAAATTCAGAGAGTACTGCTATCGAAGCTCCTGTTCTAAATCCAAACGCATACGCCGATGCAAAGACGAGCGTATCCATGAGCTTAACATTGAGCACCCCGGCTAAGGCAAAGTCGCTTGCAATTATCAAAGAAGTGAATATCGCGATTGTCGAGAGCGTGCGTGTAGACCGCATGAGCGTCTGGCTAATCCAGCCATATCCTTAAAGCTTCCGTTAGCTATATTTCAGCCGAGCTTCTTATGACAAAGACTATGACTAGGACACTAGATTGCGAGATATGTGGTGCTAGCTTTAAGTGCGGAGGCCCGATATCGCTAGGTTGCTGGTGTTTGCAAGTAACTGTAACAAGGGAAAAGAGAGCGCAGCTGAAACTATTAGCCACTGACTGCGTTTGCCCTAATTGTTTGAACGAAGCCGAGTAGTCTATTCTATTACCGTGAGGGTCAGTGTGGATCTAATGTGTTTGAGCCCTCTTATCTTCATGATCGCTTTCTTAATTTCTTCGGTATCGCCGCTCACCTTCACAATCGTGTCGTAAATTCCGTAGATCCTGTGAGCTTCGCTGACCTTGCTGGTGGCGCTGACGGATTGAATGACCTCGTCTTCATGTCCGGGATCGACGTTTAGCAGAACGTAGGCGGTTCCCATTTGCCAGAATACCGTAAACGCGAGTTGATATAGTTGGCTCTTGATCAACGAGCCATTTTTATAGGGCGCTACTTCGGTCTCTTGTAATCCTGAAATGCCCGACAATACTGAAACTTCAACGAATGAGCAGATTCTAAGTGAACTAAAGAAAATAAGCGGATATCTGGAACCTAAACCCGCTCCTCCGCCGCCCAAGGGAATGAAGAACGAATTCGTTGACTTCATCTCCAAATACAAGGTAATGGGGCTCGCCGTCGCCTTTATCTTGGGAGTGTACGTTGGAGCGGTCGTGCAGTCGCTCGCTAAAGATTTGATATTACCTGCGATCGGCTTGGCGTTTCCTGGACTGGGAAACCTAGCGACATATTCCTATGGACCGATTCGAGGCCAGATGTTCATGATCGGAGATTTTCTTTCCTCGGTAATCACCTTCATCATAGTTGCCTTCGTTATATTCATAATTGTGAAGTTGACGACCAAAGTTGGCATAGAATAAATAGGCAACCGGAATTGCTCATTGCATATCGTGTCGTTCGTCCCCAGAAGACCTGTGGGAGTCACCACCATTGCTGCCCTTGAAGTCGCCGTGGGAATTTTCTCCCTGTTCGAAGGCGCTCTACTAGTTACAGACGGGAAGATGGCCGGACTCGCTATCGATACCAAACTGAGCGCCGACATTGGAGCTTTCGGTGTGCTGATATCTATTCTGGGGTTATTCGCGCTGTTGGCGAGCTACGGCGTGTGGAACAGAAAACGGTGGGCCTGGACTTACAGTGTGATGATTTGCGGCCTAGGGATACTGACGAATATAACGGCTTTCTTCTTCGGCTTGACAATTTCAGTCCTTTGTGCGGGATTGGAGGTTATTGTGATCTTTTATCTGACCAGGCCTGATGTTAGAGCATATTTTCCGAAACTCTATCCAACTACTGGCAAATAGCTCTCACGCTTTCGGGAGCGGCATGTACGTGCCGAAGAAACTAATTGTTTTCTCCCACGCGTCCTTGGCGGCGCTTTCATTGTAGTTCTGTCCGGTCTCATTCGAGAAAGAGTTCCGCGCACCAGGATAGATTTCCACCTGAACTTTCTTGTCCAGCTGGCTTAGCGTCGTCTCGAGACTTCGAACCTGTTCCACCTTAATTGTCTCGTCCTTGTCTCCATAAACTAGCAAAAGCGGCGCCGTCAAATTTTCTAGCTTTTCCTTGTTAGGAAGCGCGCTTGCATAGAAGATCGAGGCGGCTGCTATCTTCTTCATGTCGCAGGCAAAATTGAGCGCGCAGCTTGCACCAAACCCGTATCCATGCAATCCCACTTTGGAGCTCGCAAACTCTCTTATTGCGATATAGTCGTACACAGATCTCAAAATTTGAAAAGAAAGCTCAGGAGAGACGCTACCTGCAAGTTTCATTGCCTCTTTCCTCTCTTTCGGCTTTGCTTCGGCGAAAAGGTCCGGCGCTACTGCGACGTAGCCCAAGTTGGCGTAGCGGTCTGCAGTTGCCCGTATGCTGTCGTTCAAACCCCACAACTCATGCACGACTATCACGACGGGCCTCTTATCTCCGATCGTGGGTCTGCTCAAGTAAGTTGGAACTCTCCTTCCACGCGAATCAACAAGAACGGTGTGTCTGCTAAGATAGAACGGCATATCAACCGGCCTAGACTTTCACTATTTTAAAACATCGCACACGAACGCAGTACCAAGTTATGCCAAAACAAAGCGGGATGAGTAAACCAGCAGTGACATTGTTTGCTCGAAGCTACTCGGCCTCATATATAGCCAGTTGACGGTCAAGATAAAACAATGGTTCTAGGACTGACCATTCTTGAAATTTGATCCAGAATTTTGAAGACGTGAACCCAACATTCCTCATTCACTTATGTAGTATGAGAGAGTTAGGAAAAACAATGGGTAGAACAGGTCTCCACCCGACCCTGCCATGCAGTCACTGCAAATTTGAGCCTAGCGAGCTCCTGCTCTAATATAGCCAAACGGGAAGTAATACTTGGCAGTTTTTGCCGAATTCCAGAAAAACTCCGACTGATCTTCGGCCTAGCACGAATGAATTGGTGACCATGGGCATGGCATCCTTGGGGTTTCGCTGAATTATCGAAATACAACGTATTAATTCGCCTAAACAAAGGCCACTATACTTCACGATACAAGTATCGCACAGAAGATATTCGTCCTTCCGGAAAGTCGTTAGGGCAGGAAAAATTACTCTAGCCAGAACCAATCCGGAAAACTTTCGTTCCGCAAATCGGGCAAACACCTTGGGTCGCCGGTTTGCCGTTTTTCATCGTGATGTTTTTCGGATCTTTGATTTCTCTTTTCGCCTTGCATTTGACACAGTAAGCTTGTACCATGTTACATCAGGCGAGCTTCGAGCAGCTAAGTATAACAGCATTACTCAGCAAGTTATTAAGCGAAATCAAGCCCGTGAATATTTATCCCCAGAATTTCTAGATACACTTTTATCAATCGGACGCCCTCTCCAAAGCTTATGAGTATGCTCTTGCAACACCTGTCGAAAGAGTTTATGCGCGAAATCGGCACGAGGTCCAGAGACGTGTATGAAATGATTCTCCCGGCCGTTGACATGTTTGAAGACGAATCTGATCTTGTGATAGTCCTTGACATGGCTGGCTTTGAAAAAGAGGATATCAAAACGCGACTCTCTGAACACTTTATCACGATTACTGCAAAACGCGAAAAGATCGAAAAAGACGGTATGAGTTACTGGGAACAACGACCGCTTAGCATACGGAAAAAGATCCCGCTACCTGTGAAAGTCTCGGTTGAGGAAGATGAAGAGATAAAGGCAAAATACCTGAACGGCGTATTGACAATCAGACTGCCCATGAAGGGCGTGGGCAGGGTTACCGTCGAGTAGTTTACTGTCTGCTATAAACTAGCGAAAATACGAGCACGACGAGCGAGATTACAAAGCTAATCTTGGCGTCAAACTTGCCAAAGTAGGCCGCCGAGACGAACAGTCCCGCGATACCTAGACCCGCTCCCAATCCCGGAACGAACTTTGAACTGCGTTTGTCCCGCTCGGCAATCCTTACTCCAGTGGGATCATAATTTTGCTCTAAAAATCCTTTGAGCAGGGGAAGCACTTCTATTCCCGCGTCAAGGGCCTTGCTGATCTTTTTTATCGCATCTTGGAGCTCGGACCTGTACGCCTCATCAACGAGACCTTCCTCCTCCAAAAGGTTTCCAAGAATTTTCACAAATCTGAATTGCGGATCTAGGGCAAGGCATACTCCTTCCAGTATCGAGAGCATGCGCATGTATAGGACCAGGTTCTTGGGAAGCTTGAACGGAAACTGGTAGATAGTCCTGTTTGCTATCTCCAGAAGTGCCTTCACTTCCGTTTCTTCCACTTTTCTTCCCTGCATATCAGCTAGGGCAAGCTCCACGCCTCTGCGGATGACGTAACGGTTTGCATCGGGCTGGACCAGTCCGAGATCGATCATCGTATCAACCACGCGCGATGAGTTGAAATCAACTAGGGCGGTGTAGAATTTTATGAGCTTAAGACGCGTCTCGGGATCGAGCGAGCCGATCATGCCAAAGTCATACAGGATAATCTGGGTCGATTTTTTCTCGTCTGGGGAGAGTCTCACTGATATGTTGCCCGGATGCGGGTCGGCATGGAACAAACTCTGGCTCAAGAGCATCATGAAGAAAATCTTGGCAACGCGCCTTGCGAGTTTACGCCTGTCAACACCTGCTTCGTCGAGAGATTTCAGGTCGAGGATTTTCATGCCGCCGATGTATTCGAGGACGAGAACCCTTTCGGACGAAATTTTCGGGTAAACTCTGGGTATAATCACATCTTTCTGAGATATCATGTTCTTCTTTATCATCAGGAGGTTCTGTGCTTCCTTCCTGTAATCTTCTTCTTCCTTGATGGTCTCAGAAAACTGGTCTATGATTGATTTGGCAGTGAACTGGAGAGATTTGTCGATAAAGCGCCCCACGAGCGGGATAAGCTTCGTGAGGACTTTGGTGTCGATTTCGATTTTTTCGCGAATCCCTGGCCGATTCACTTTCACGACGACCTGCTCCCCTTTGTATACCGCCCTGTAGACCTGCCCCAGACTTGCACCGGTAACGACGTCCTTGTCGAATGAGTCAAAAACTTCCGAGATCGAGTTTCCCAACGCTTGCTCGATTGTCGGCCTGACTTCTTCAAACGGAGCTGGCGGAACCTCGTCCTGAAGCTTTGCAAACTCGTCTATGTATGGCTGGGGCAAAACGTCGGGGCGAACGGAGAGAAGCTGACCCAATTTGATGTACGCGGGGCCTAGCTCGATGAATGAATCAACCGCCTTTTTGGCGTGTTTCGTGTACTTAGCGGGATGGACTAGCCTGCCTTCCGCCTTTCTTATTTCCCGCCGGTCTCTCCTGTAATTGAGGGCGACAGGAAGGAGCTTCCAGATTACCTGAAAGAAGCGCCTGGTCTCCGGCTTGATGAGCGCCAATCACCGAAGCAGTCTCTTGATTATGGCGAACGCTTTATTCAAGGAGAGAAAGAGCAGGAGAAATTTCAAAAGATCAAAGGAACTGTCCGGCGGTTTCTTGCTTTGAGAGAGAAACGCAGCTGCCCCGAAGGATAGTAGTGTTTCAGGCGAATCTTTTACGATATGTCCTATTGGATTCGCGCGCGGATCAACATTGTCTCTGTGAATTATAAATTTACCTTCATACTCTCTTGCGTGGAGACCGGTCGAGTTTCGATACTGTCTGATGCTTCCTTCTCTGCCGCCGAGAACGGTCTCTTCGAAACCGTATTCCTCAACTGAAGGCAGAACGTCTTTTGAGATTGAAATTTCTTCCACTGGAATCCAGCGTAGGCAGTTTTCGCCTGAGATAATTCAACCTTTTGTGCTATCACATGTTTTCGAAGAGACCGAAAGCATCGAGACTTCATCAAAAGGTACTAGGATCTTTGATTTTCCGCAAATTGTTCTTAAAGGAACCTTAAGGAAAAAATCACGTGTTTTCCGAATATCCAAAAGATTCAATAAATCATTAAACTTCAATCGTCATAAATAGGGATGAAAATTGCAGGCAAGAATTTTTCGTGAAATAGCACCCCTACGTGTTCTGTCGATAAAACATATGGAAGAAATTTCTGCAAGCATTCTTCCCTTTTACGGCTTTGTCAACAAAATACTCGTTGTCAATTATACTCGTTTGGCTAATTAGTACCGTGAAAAAAAATTGCCAGAACTAAGGGTGACCATAAGTCACAGAATGGACAAACTGCTGGACAGAATAGTGGATGAGGAAGGCTTTTTCACCAGCAAGGCAGACCTCGCGAGATTTGCGATGGTCGATTACCTTCATGGGCTCGACATGTTGCCTCCGCAGGCAAAGAGCGGCGAGGGCAAATAGATAAATCGATTTTTTTATAACCAATTCTGAAAATCCATTTTAGCCAGCTAATATCCATGTTTTTACCGTTTTATTGTGCAAAAGTAAAATAAATCATCGATCCCGCTCGAACCTTTTGCATTTTTGGGCGAAGCGGAAATGGCAACAAATTACGAATTAGGGGCAAATCATATTGCCCTTCTTATGATACTGCAAGAAGCGGGAAGACTTTCACCTTTTGAGCTGTCTAATAAATCAGGAATCCGTCTGCAGGAAACTCAGCTGATAATAGCGACTTTGATAAGAGATCGACTAATTGAGAAATCATCAGACGGCTTTACTAGCTATTTGGACATCACAAAACACGGCCGAGACGTCGTTAATTCCAGGAAAGGACTAACTTGACGCTACTCTTTCGCAAGAGAAGATGGATCTAAAAAAATAGTCGAGAGGTTACCCTCGATTCTACGAGGGTTTTCCTCTACGCATCGCAACTACGACAACACCGATGACGACTAGTACCACTACTATCGCTGCTGCAGCTTCGAGGTCTCCTGCGCTGCTTCGGTTGCTACTGGATGTTGTCGTGATCGATTGAGTGGCAGAACTTGTGGATTGTGCGCCGCTTTGCGTACTTCCTGTCGGAGCTGTAGACGTAACTGAGGACGTTTGCCCGGTTGATGAAGAACCTTGCGCGGTGGATGTAGTCGTGACAGCTCCACCGTTTGCGACGTAGTAAGTGCTTGCCGGGTCATCGAAAACATAGACGTAGCCGCCGGATGTCCAATAGTTCGCGGAGTTCAGCTGGAATGTTCCTGTCGCGTTGGTCTTAAACACGATAACGCTTGGAAATGATGTGGTCACGTTGAATACCACATTGCCCGTCGCCGTAATATTGACTTGCGTCGCCGTGTAGGTTTTAGACCCCACAGTGATCGTGGTCTGCTTTTGCGACTGCGGGGATGTTTGGGTAACCTGCTGGCTGGAGTTGTTTGAGAAATTAACAACAACGTAGGTGCTGCTCGCATTAGCGTTCAAGAGCAGCAGGGTGTTGCTCGATCCGTTGACAAGGACTGTGTGTTGTGATTCGACGCTGGCGGTGGAGCTTATAGTCCCGGTGGTGTTTCGCTGGATGACAACCTTCTGCCCGGTTACAAGGATAGTGAACGCGCTGCTCGAAGAGCTTCCACCGGCTGGTTGCGTTGCAGATACTATCAAAGTGCTCGACGCAACCGTCTGCACGCTCGTCGTTACCCCGAGAATAGATAGCGTCTTTGAACTTTGTAGGTCGACTTCCTGCGCAAATCCTACGATCGTACCGTTTGTTCCGAAGAACTCGCTAGTCCTCGATGCCGTAGTGCCGGTCGAGACCGTGCCGTTGAAGGAGGTGCTTGCACTGCCGGTTCCCTGCCAGACCATGTCAGGATAGTTTGATCTCAAAAAGGCGGCTACCCCAACCGAGACCAGCGGCGTTGCGATCGAACCGGTTGCGTTTACAGAAGTCGTTCCAACGCTCGTTGATTTATAACGCGTTGGGAATATCACTTGAACGTTCCCTGTCACGTTAAGAGAAGCCCGAGTCGTGAAAGTGAATTGTGGAACGCTCACGGACACGCTGGAAGTTACACCAAGTGGAGCAGTCGTAGTCTCCATCCCGCTTACGCCGGCAAAACCCAGCACGAGTAAGGCGGAGGCTGATGCGTTGACATATGCCAGGCCAGTGACCGAAGCCGAACTTGTTGCGTTAATTTTGGCCAAACCAGACCAAATAACCTGTTCAACTGCATTCTGATTTACCGCAACGTAGAGCAGAGTTCCACCGTTGCCCGAAATGCTGGCTTTTACGGTGTTACTTGCATAGCTGGAGGACACGGACAGACTAATAGAAGTGTTTCCTCCACTAGATACACCGACGTAATTCGTTATGCGACTTGAGAAAGTTCCATTTCCAGCCACGCCAGAATAGAATCCGTTTGCAGTCTGGTACTGGACCGTCGTAGTTCCCAGAAGCGAAGTCGTGGCGACGTATCGACTGGCCGAAGATTGATAGCTTCCAGTATAAGAGCTCGAGGCCGCGCGGGTAGGTAGCACCAAGACGCTGGAAAGAAGTAGCACTCCTAAAACTGCTGTAAGGATTTGTTCTCTTTTCATTTCTTTTTCACTTGATTCGGAACCTTATATTTTTCCTAAACACATCAAAGAAGCCTTGCATGATTATCGTTTATGAAGTCCAACTATAGATGAAAATTTAGTAATAAATTAATCTCACATTTTGGTGACCAGTTGGCCAAGACGCGATACAATAGCCCTTAGGGATAAGTTTCGTTTAACGGATTGTTTGGTTTCCTGCTCTTGCGCTGCAAATCAGGATCCCCGGAACTTTCCTGCAATGCTATTTCACAAGAATGTGTGCCCAAGGACTCGTAGCATTTATTGCGGAGAATCGCATACTTTCTGTTGTAGAATACTTCAGCCATTCCCTGAATCACTCTGAACAAGAAACTGCATTCGTCCTCGGGAACGGTTTCTCTTGTACCGCAGCAGAATACGCACCCTTTCGAGATGATCCTGATCCACGAACCATTCTCGTCGCACATGACCAAAAATTTACCCCATCCGGCAGCCGAAGCCAAGCTTTGAAGGTTAGCGATGGTTGTCGGCAAGGGATCGGAGACAGCTCTTCTCGCGTATGAAGTACCATACTGATGCCCTATTTTTTCAATAATAGCGAATCCCCCAACGAGAATTGCCTGATCAATTCGCTCTCAACCTCGGCCATATGTCGGCGTTCAGTAGGAAGACACGTGTATTTTGACGCTTGTTTTGTACTGTTCCATCAGCCAGATTGAACTCGAAGAAATCTCTCATCGTATTAGAGTCAAGGTCATTACCCAAGAGCGAGATCCTTCACCTTGGTCGCGTGCTTGCTCGACAAGCTTTTTGGCCCAGGATCCCATCTGGTCAAGGAGCAGATAATATCTGAAATCGCAAAGTTCTTTCACACCGGACAATCGAGCAATATGACTACGCTGACTGAAGCAATATCGAAAGCAAGAATCCTGTGATGCTTAACGAAATTTCTCACGAATTAGTTTCACGTCGTCTCTCGATAGTCGCCACCCCGACGCCCCGCAGTTTTCTCTAACATGATCAGGGTTGTCGGCCTTTGGGATTGCGACGACATTCTCTTCCGAGGTGAGATAATTCAGTATGACTTGAGCTCGCGTCCTGCCATATTTTGATGACAACTCGCCGATCAAATCCTTCCTCTGCCGCAAAGCTCCTCCTTTGAGCGGAGAATATGCCACGACAGTAATTCCCTCTTTCTTGCAGTAGGGAATCAAATCATCTTCAATTTCACGCTGGTCCAGACTGTACTTGACTTGGTTTGAAACGATATCTTGGGAGGAAAGGGAATCTCGCGCTTCTTTCAACTCTTCAACGGAAAAGTTGCTTACGCCGATGTGTTTTATTTTGCCCCGCTTTACGAGTTCTTCCATGGCATGCATAGTCTCCTTGATCGGAATGCTGCGACTAGGCCAATGAAGCATGTATAGATCGACATATTTGACTCCCAGCCGCCTCAGACTGCCTTCGCAAGCTTTCAAAACGTCGTCAAAACGAAAGTTATCTGTCCACACCTTGGTGGCGAGGAAAACGTTGTCTCTGATGCCTTCGATAGCTTTACCCACAATTCCCTCGGTCCCGTAAACTTCGGCCGTGTCGATATGAGTCGCTCCAAGAGAGACTCCTAGGCGCAGGGGCTCCACACCGTCTCTGTAATTCCAAGTTCCCTGGCCGATCTCCGAGATTTTGATTTCAGTTTTTCCGAGTCGTTTGAAGTTCATGCAATCGCTTGAAAAGCATTTTGATGTAATGAGGATTTCTGAGTTTCGAAACTCAAAAACCTAAATTTACGGCGGTTTCAGAATCCAGCGATGCAAGAAAAGGCGCGAACACTAGAAATAGATTTGACTAGTTTCCTCTTGTTTGTCGCAGGGGTATTTTTCCTTCTCGAGGGACTGATCCACTATGAGGATTTTTCGTTACTTCCAATGCTGACAATGCGGTCTCGGCGGTCTTGGTCATTGGGAGCGTCGCGGTCGCACTCATCTACATCGCGCTGGGCTATTCATGCTGGAAGAACCCAGCTGATCTGGGCTTTGCAACCGCGATGTCGGCAATACTTTCTGCGGCATATTTCATACTCGAAGTAGTCGAAGCTGCAGCCCAAAGTTATATTTTCAGGTAGCCTTTAACTATGCTCAATTTCTCTCAGGGTACGGTTCAGTCACAATTTTTGTTGAGCTGTTGATAGCATTCTTCTCTTTCAGAGTCTACAGATTGCTATCAAACTAGCCGATCAGATAAGCTAGACCGAACCCCAGTCCGACGCTTACCATCGTGGCAAAGGCCCATCCACCAATCAAATTCATGAGCTCTTTTCGATTTACGACTGAAGGTCTATGCGCGATTCCCGCGCCGATCATGCCGCCGATTACGACCTGAGTCAGAGAGACCGGGACCGACAACGCTGTGAAAATCGTAGTGATAATGGCCGAGCCCAGCATCGCGGAGAGCGTCTTTATCTGACCCAGTCCGACTATCCTGTCCCCCACAACTTTGGCTATTGACTTGCCAAAGAGTATCATTCCGCTAGCCGTCGAGACGAATACCGCTAATTCGAGAAGGAAGGGCGACCCGGCGATAGAACTCGTCCTTGCAAAAGAGACTATCACGCCGATGTTGTTTGCGCCTAGGGCAAACGAGACGTAGAAAACGGATATCACGAGTAACATGCGGTTGGCCAAACTGATGGTCGAAAGAGCTGCTCTACTCTCAAACTTCACCACAATCTCGTAGGTGAGGATGGTAACGAGCGCGCACAAAATCGGGGCGGCTATCCAAGAGCCGACAATCTTCACCACACCTTCGACGTTTACAGAAGAGTGGCTTGCGAGCGCGGCTCCAATGAATGAGCCGACGACGCAGTTGGAAAGACTGACCGGTAAGTGAAGAAGCGTCAACGCTATCAGAAGACTGACTGAAACGATGACGCCTGCTACAACCGCTGAAAAAGGAATGCTCGAAGATACCATTTTCCCGATGATCGAGCTTGACATGCTTCCTCCAAGTACCAGGAGGCCTGCAAAGACACCACCTACGGTTAGGGCTAGTGCGAGGTTGTAGCTCGTAAGGTTTGAGAGATTGCCCGTCGTAAGTCCGGAGTTGTTCCATCCGAAGGCGAAACCTAAAACCAGTAGCAAAAGCAGAAGGAAAGATGTGTCCACTAGGAGTAACCTTTTGCAACCAGTATCTGCAGGGCGTTCGATCCGTTTTCCGCATTATCAGCGATTCCGTCGGCCGTATTCAAAAAATCTCTCAGCATGATGATGTCCAAGACATCAGCGTTGATCTCGTTTTTGAGAAGATTTCCAAGTATCGAGTACCTTATCATGTCGGCATCTTCTTCTGAGCGCTCGACTTTCTCTACAAGCGCGAGGACTTCCATCCTGTCCTTTTCCAGCGCCGTAATCGACACCCGGAGTAATTCGGCGGTCTTGAGGCAACTAGCTATGAAAGAAGCCACATCTTCCCTGAACATATAATCCACGGCCTCCTTTGGAATGTGACGCAGGTGGAATAACTTTCCCGCGTCCTTGGCCTCGTCCGCGATGCTGTCTATCCGCTCAAGGAGGTTTAAGAAATCCTCTCTGATCCCACCGAAGAAAGAACCGGTGACTATTTCTCTGACGAGAGCTTCGTGCAAACCATCACCCTGTTCCTCTAGGTCGGCGATCAGAGCGTACTCAGAGTCGACGCCATCATAGTCGTAATTCTTGAGCAACTCGACCTGCTTCTGGAGGTGCAGCACTGCGTCTATCGAGACATCGAGATTTCTCAAGACCTTCTCCAGCGTCTCTCTTTCTCCGCGCGAAAAAAAGCTGAAAACGTCCTTGAACGTGTTCTTCCACCGAGCAACTCGCGAAATCAGGGCGATTTAAGCTAAATCTGCGGAAAAAGACAGAAATTTGATGCAGGTTTGAGAGACTCCAAATTGGAGCCAAAAAGATATCGATCTAAAGATGCAGCAAGGCCATGGATTGTAGTTAGAAGAACGACGAAACACGATGTTCCAAAAATCCTCCGGAATTTGGAAATGGTTGAAGGAAGAAATCTACCTTGGAACGGAGACTATCACGAGCAGGAATAGAAGGGGGACTTTAGATCACGTCAAGGACAGGCGCTCGCTCACAATCGTTGCCATAGTCGACGGCGAAATAGTGGGAAGCTTGACGCTCTGGTGGAGCCGGCTAAAGAAAATGGCGCACGTTCGCGAGCTCGGAATGCTCGTAGTCGACGGCTACAGGGAAATGGGGGTCGGCGGTGCTTCGATGGATTACGGACTGAAATGGGCAAAAAGACAAAAAATTGAGAAGCTGACCTTGGAGTTTTTTCAACGAACAAAAGAGCTTACAAACTTTACAAGAAATTCGGATTCGTGGTCGAGGCGTATTCAAAAACCAGCATGTGCTGAAGGGAAAAAGGGCGGACGAAATACGGATGGCGTTGTTTCTCTGTACTCTTGCGAATCTATCTGGTAAATTCGACAGGCAGATGTTGCACTCCCCCAACAACTGTGCTCCTAACGGGAGTCAGTTGGGCATCTGGAACTTTTAGCTTCACACCCGAGTACTTTTCAGCCAAGAGTTGTAGAGCTACCTTGGACTCGAGTCTCGCGAGCGGGGCACCGAGGCACAGATGTATCCCATGACCGAAAGCAATGTGATGGTTTGGCGTTCTTACGATGTCAAAGCTGTCTGCGTCAGGGAACTTTTTCTCGTCTCTGTTTGCCGAGGCTATCCAAGCAATCAAACTCTGGCCGATTGGTATCTTCCGTCCTGAAAGTTCGGACTCTTTTACCGAGACTCGAAACATGCCTCTGACTGGCGAAGCAAACCGTAGCACTTCCTCAATGGCGCTCGAGATCATTGATGGTTTTTCATGCAGTTGTTTCAATGAATCATACTTTGCAAAAAGCCTGATCGCGTTGCCGAGCAGGTTTGTTGTCGTTTCGTTCCCGGCGACTAGTAAGAGCACGCAAAAACTCACGGCTTCCTGAGGGCTCAGCTTCTCGCCATCGATTTCGGAGGCTACTATTGACGATATGAGGTCTTCAGTTGGATGCTTCTTTCTCTCTGCGATTATTGCGCTCAGGTAGTGGGAAAATTCTGCGCTGTCGCGTTCGAGAGTCTCCGGATTCGCAGAACCAATCACGAGATCGGACCACCATTTGAATTTCACCCTGTCTTTTGGGGGAATTCCAAGCATTTCAGCGATCACGGTGACGGGAAGTGGCTCAGAGAATTCGCTGATAAAGTCCATGATTCCATTTTTTGAACCCGTCAAAAACTGGTTTGCTATCTCCTTTATTCTCGGTTCAAGGGCTCCGATCGAGCTGGGAGTAAACGACTTTGAAACAATCTTCCGAAGCTTCGTGTGTAATGGCGGATCTGTCGTGATCATGCTCCCGGCCAAAGTGGGCACGACAGAGCTGGCATTCCTTTCAACATACCCCCACTGGGAGGAATAAGTGCTGAATTGAGTCAGGACGCGCTCAACATCAGAGTAGAGGAACACGTGCCACATTCCCATCCTGAGGCTGTGAAAAACCGGCGCGGTCGCCCGCATCATTTTGTACCAGGGAGATGCGTCCAGAAACCAGCTTTTGCTTCCGGGTTGCGATATTTCACTCAATTTCTTATTTTTGAGCTGACCCGACATATAGTGTTAGGGAGTTGCAACTCACTGTTAAGAATCGACGGGCATACTTGGTCTCCGGGGATAGACACCCAAGTGGCGTCAATGTATTTTTCCAAAGACTCCACTTTCGCCCCAATGAGATTGCTGAAGAATAGAACTACGTATTGAATCCGCTTCATCGATTGACATCAGCGTGCTTATTGAAGACTAATTCGAATCAAATGAACTTACTAGAGGGCAAGGAAAACATCTTCCTTTGTAATCTTTCCATTTTTGGGATCTACTATTAGGCCCATTACTTCCAGTTAGGGCACCCAACACGATGCCGTCGTTCTGCTCGGCAAAACCACTTCACTGCCACCGGAAGCTTCATCATAGGTAAACCAAGCAGATCCGAATGGACGATCTGCCTTCTCACCAGTGATTGTCTTGAAAGTTCGGCTACCGTATTCCAAGACGCCAATCTTCTTCAGTTCATCCTTGGGTATCCAGCAGTAGGTAGAACCAGTGTCGACAATCGCTTCTATCTTTCCGGTTTTTCTGTTCGGTTCTTGAACGTTCGAGACCTGTATTAGAATTCGAATGATCATTTATTTTCCCTTTTTTACGGTAAAGTAAGCATTCCTATCCACAGGCTTTATCTCTGATTCACGGAGTAATTCCTTCAAGTTTACGCTCTCTGCAACAGTGTACCTGGATTTGCTCAAGGGGCAAATCAGCGCGCGGACAGAGTAGTCAGGGCGCGAACGATCACGCGCTTTGCTAACTCGACCTTGAATGAGTTGTCGCCTCTGGGTTTCGCGTCGCGCAAGGCAATTTCTGCAGCTTCCCTGAAGCGAATTTCTCTTGGTTCCGAACCTACAAGATTTTTTTCTGCCTCGTAGGCTCTCCAGGGCTTTGTTGCTACACCTCCGAGCGCAATGCGGACTGATTTGATCAAGTTATCTTGGACATCGATCGCCGCGGCAACAGAGGCGAGGGCAAATTCGTACGAAGCGCGGTCCCGTACTTTCAAGTAAAGTGATCTGCTGGCAAAGGGAAGCGGAGCAAGGTCGACTGCGGTGATTAGTTCGCCCGCCTCTAGGACATTCTCCCTCTGGGGCGTGTCTCCCGGCGTCAGATAGAACTCGTTTATCGGAATCTGTCTTTCTCTGTCACCGCTCACCCTGATCACGGCGTCCAACGCTGCCAAAGCGACGCAGAGATCCGACGGGTGCGTTGCGACACAGTGATCTGAAGTGCCCAGTACCGCATGCATCCGATTGAATTCATGAATTGCTGTGCATCCCGAACCAGGCGCTCTTTTGTTGCACTCCTCAAAAACGGTGTCCCTAAAGTAGTAACAGCGCGTACGTTGCATCAAATTTCCCCCAATAGTTGCCATGTTGCGAAGCTGCGGAGAAGCTCCGGCCAGGAGCGCTTCGGGAACGAGCGGGTAGCGCTCTTTGAGCAGCGGATCGTTTGCCGCTTCTGTGTTCCGTACCAAGGCACCGATCCTAAGCGAGCCGTCACTCATGCTCTCGACCTTGTTGAAAGGCAGAGAGTTGATATCGATCAGCCTGGACGGAGTCTCTACGTTTAATTTCATCAGGTCGATAAGGGCTGTGCCGCCCGCAACGAAAGAAATGTTTTTGTTTGCAGCTTTTAGGGCAATGGCGCTCTGTACATCGGTCGCTTGGGAATAATTGAACGGATTCAACGCGCAATCACCTTGGTCATTTTCTGTCTCGATTTTACAACTTCCTCAATCGCAGCAACAATGTTGGGATATGCGCCGCAACGGCAAATGTTTCCGCTCATGAATTCTCGGATCTCTGATTCGGTGGGGTTTGGATTTTCCCTGAGCAAAGCGTACGCAGACATTATCTGGCCGGGAGTGCAGTAGCCACACTGAAAGCCGTCATGGTCGATGAACGCGGACTGGACCGGATCGAGAGTTTCCTCCTTGGCAAGGCCCTCGATGGTAAGAATCTGCTTGCCCTGATTCATTACAGCAAATGTAAGACACGAGTTTATTCTGCGCCCGTCTACCAAAACCGTGCACGCGCCGCACTGCCCTTGATCGCATCCCTTTTTGGTGCCGGTGAGGTGGATGTGCTCCCGAAGAGCGTCAAGCAGAGTTGTTCGCGTGTCGGCTTCAACGATGTACTCTTCTCCGTTGACCTGTAGTTTTATTGTTGCATCAGTCATAGACACTCGACTCTCAAAGTAACTTGTCTGGAGTTATCGGAAGGTCTCTGACTCTCTTGCCGGTTGCGTGGTATACGGCGTTCGCAACTGCTCCCGCGACACCGGTTATGCCGATTTCGCCGACGCCCCTTGCTCCCAATGAACTGATGTGCGGGTCGGGCTTGTCGATGAACTCCACGTCGATCTTATTGATGTCTGCGTTCACTGGAACGGTATAGTCGGCGAGGTTTGTTGTAATAGCGCGGCCGTGCACTCTCTCATAGACCGTATGCTCCATGAGCGCCATCCCGATCCCCATCACTATTCCACCGATAAGCTGGCTGCGTGCAGTCTTGGGATTTATCACCTTCCCGACATCGTAGACGCCCACCACGCGGGAGACCCTGACCTCTCCGAGCTCGGAGTCGACCATCACTCCGGCGAAGACAGAGCCAAACGACATGAACGAAAATTTCTCCTGCTCTTCCCCTGGAGCGGCCGTCGCTTCCGCTTCGATGAATGGCAGCTTGTTTCGCCGAATTATTTCTACAAACGAGTCCGACGATCTTTCAGAGAGTATTCCTCCCTCTTCCGCAATCATGTCCTCGGGTCGTACGCCGTAAAGCGGAGATTTCGTGTCGCCTGCAGCTAAAAGCATGGTCTTGTTCAAAGCGGCAAGTGCGCTCTCCTTTACCGCGGTTCCTACGCTCGCAGCTGTAGCCGAACCGCCGCTGACCGGGGCGAATGGCATCGAGGAGTCTCCCATCTCCACCTTCACCTTCTCAATTGGCAACCCGAGGGTTTCTGCTGCAATCTGTGTGAGGATAGTGTACGTGCCAGTGCCGATATCATGCGTCGCGCTGGTAACAAGGGCGCGCCCATCTGGAAGGATTCTTACTTTGGCAGCGGCAGGGCTGCGAATTCCAGGGTACATCGCGGTTGCCATCCCCCAGCCCAAAAAATGTCTTCCCTGCTTCATCGATCGCGGCTCAGGATTTCTTCTTGTCCAGCCAAATTGGGTCGAGCCAAGCCCGTAGCATTCGTCCAAATACTTGCTCGACCACGGGTTTCCGTCTTCGGGATTCTCGTTCGCGTAGTTCATCATCCTGAGCTCGACTGGATCGATTTTCAGCTCGTAAGAGAGCTCATCCAGTGCAGATTCGAGGGCGAACGAGCCGGTAGCCTCGCCAGGTGCACGCATCGCTCCAGTGCCCGCTGTATTGAATGGTACAACTGTGTGCGAAATTTCCACATTCGGGCACGCATAAAGCTCCGCTGAAACGCCTCCGCAAGGCTCGAAAAAGTCGCCCGAAAACGTGATCTGGCTGATGGTGTCGTGTTTGATGGCGGTGAGTCTCCCGTCCCTGGTTGCGCTTAGTGAAAGATTCTGGATCGTCGCGGGCCTGTGGGTCGTCGAAGTGAACAGTTGTTGCCGGCTGAGGGATAGTTTGATCGGACGAAGGAAGTGACGCGCGGCAAGGGCCGCGACAATTTCATGAACCGAATCGAATCCCTTTGATCCAAAGCCTCCACCGGTGAAGTATGAAATGACACGGATCTTGTCGACAGGTATTCCAAAAACCTGCGAAAGAACACTCCGGTTTCCTCTGACCCACTGCGTGGAATTGTAGATGGTCAGGCTGTTTCCATTCCAGGAGGCGACCCAGCTAGAGGGCTCCATGGGGTTGTGGTGTTCGACAGGAGTCGTGTATGTTCGTTCTAACTTTATTCCGTTGCTTAGAGTCATATCGCCACGCTTGATTTGCGCAGGGCGAAAACCCATGAATGACTCGGGCTTGTAGGCCTGTGCCATGCCGTCGTTGAACTCGACGATTGGTTTTTTCTCTTCGTAAGTTACTTTTACGTGCGAAGCCGCGGCAGAGGCGTTCTCGAACGTATCCGCGACGACCAGCGCGACATCCTGTCCCGCGTAGCGTATTACGTCGTCTTGGAGCGGAAGAAACTTTTCGTCCATAACTGATTCTTTCATAAAATCGCGAATTGGCGTGTTCAGTTTTGGAGCGTTCTGATGTGTTAAGAAACCGAGAACGCCAGGCGCTCTTTCGGCTTCTTTCATGTCGATCTTTATGATCCGGCCGGACGCGATGGTACTCTGGATTACAACCGCGTAAACTAGACTATCAACATCATAATCCGCGGCGTAGTGAGCCTCTCCAGTGACCTTCAGGCGCCCCTCGACGCGGCTAACGGACCTGCCTACCAGTTCGGAAGGCCGTTCTTCCTCTTTTGGTACGAGGATAGTTGCCATAGACTCACCCTCTAGGCTTCTAGACGAATCCTCGCGATATATGAGTAAGGCTCTTTCTTTTCGGGAGCATGCGGGCGATCCTTTAGCCGGGTACCCATATCCGTCTTTTGATCAGATTTTAGATGGGCCTGGAATTCGGGATTGTCCAATTGGAATATTTGGATGATCTCTCTATTCGATGTATCCACTATTTCCACGTCCGAGATTGGGTGAAAACCTCTCTGCTCAAGCGGTTGCATTCTGCTCCACATCTCCTTTATCGCATCTTGAATAGTGATTCCTCTGCCGTCGATGGTAATTGTTTCTGGCAATTTACTAGAAAAACATGCACGTCTAGTACTTAACTCTGCCAAACTAGACTCTAGTTTCCGGCGGCTTTCTGATCGTCAATTTCGCCGTCGAAAATCTCTTTGACAATAGTCCATCATAGATCAAAAATTTTCCAATCCAGAGCGATCTGATGACTTCGAGGGCCTGCACTTGAGACTGGTAGGGCGATCCGAACATCACTGGGTGAAGAGTTATCCCAAGGACCAAGAGCGGTTGCGAAAACCCATACACATCTATCAGAGAATTTGCGGTATCAAAAACCAGAAATTCGGGATAGTACTTGGACATAGGTAGCAGGGTGAAGAATGGAAGCAGCAGCAAATTCGTCTGCGGTGTCGAAACATACGAGCTGAAAAGCCACGCAAAGGAAAACAGTGCCGCCATGAGCACGACATAGTTGGCCCAATCTTCAAAAGTCGTGTCGGCACTTTTTGTGAGCATCCACCTCATTTTGAAACCTTTGAAGACTATGGCGCCAGATAGCAGGATGAAGGCGGCCGGAAAAAGCACGTGCCGAATGGGATTGTAGCTGCTGAATAGAGCAAGCATCCAAGAGCCTTCCGTGTACCAGTTCGCCTGATACTGAAAAAAATCAGTTATCACGTTGAGGTTGGGAAACTTGAATGGATAATTCACTGTGACGTTGTACGCGTTCAAGTAAGAGTGTGGGAATGAATTGAGTACGATAACTGGAAAATAAATTATCCCGACCGTTGCGAAAACTCCCACGAGAAATTTTATAGTTTCGCGCCTGTCCTTCATCGCGAGAATCAATCCCAGCGCCGGCATTGCGGTTACGAGATTAGCTGCAGCAGAAATGCCCAGCAAAATGCCGCTGACCCATCTGCTTCCTTGGAGAAATTTGCGCAGCCCGAAGAGCGTAAAGAATACACCGATGATGTACCAGTTGGTAAGAACCATGAAGACAAAGCTCGGCGTTGCGACAAAATACAATAGTATCCGTCTTCGTGGCGATTTCAGTCCGACAATGTCTGCTATCTTGAAGAGCTCATCTATGGAAAGGTAGGTCGGGATTAGAAGCAACAGCGCACTCCAAAAATAGTAATTGACCAAAAGACCCTGTGACGGGGCGAATGGGAGATATCTCCCGAGCATCCCCATTGCATACATGAAAAAGCCCACAATTACTGGGTACTCGACAAAATAGTTCGTGTAAGGCAATCCCGTTCCGCAGGGACCCGAATGGCAAAACCTGTTCTGGTAGACGGTAACGATGTCGCTGTAGAGATGACCGCCGCCGTACGGTATGTGCTCCCAGACCCCGAAGATGTAGAGTGCGCCGGCGAGCAGGTAGACCCACATACGAGCATCGACTCTGCCCAGCAGGGAGCGAAATCCGGAGGCCAATTGATTCGAAAGCTCCAACTTACGAGAGATAAAGCTTCGAGCTTATACTGTTCTGGTCATCAGAACAGGCCCGAATTTGTCTAGATTCAAATAGGAACGAACCGCCGGTTACTATGCGTTGAACTCAAGACAGGCACTCTCCAGCATTGCAGCTACTTTAGTAGTGATCCTAGTAATTGGGGTGGCGGCAGTTGGAGCTTACTTCTCTTTGGGCATAAGCCCGACTACGAATACGGTAGTTACTACAACTTTTAGCCCAACTACTTCTTTTGATACGACAACATTGTCTGCCAACTCCACTTCGGGACTAAATCTAGTGCTCGAATTGAATTCGACAACGTATTCGCCGGGCCAGTGGATAGCGGTCAACATTTCGGATTACAACACCCTGCCCACGACAAACACACTTCAGGTGGAAAGAGACTGGCCTATCCAAAATCTCTCGCTCGGCCCTTGTAGCAGGAACCTGCCGATCGCCATAGGGGTGTTCCGCGGCGACTATTCGCTCTCGAACATTACGCAGGCAAATTCGAGCGAGCAAGTGCAATTCTACCAGCCCGGAGTGTACGCGTGCCCAGACATAATGGTCATTCAAGAGTACGCGTTCCAGCCGCAGAGCGATAACGCGTCATGGTCATCATCACTGAACTGTAACACTAATTGTTACTCCAGTTACTTGACGATCTCGGATACGATAAACTTCAACGGTACTTGGACTGGTGGACAGCCGCCGGTAGGAACCGGATCTGTGTTGATGAATCTGAGCCTAGGCACTTACACGGTTGTCGGCGGGGACGAATGGGGAAACATTGCGTTACTTCATTTCGTCGTCAGGTCATAAACTAGAAACCTTACTCAATGATTTCACAAGTAGCCTCTCCTACTCTTACGGAATTATCAGCTAAATTCGTAATACTGTTAAATATATGCACACCATTTCTCTTACCGCGTCGCTCTTAATGACGACCGAATCAAAGCTTTTGCACGGTTTCTCATCATCAATCGGCAGCACACAGTCTCCTCGAAGTTTCAATCCGGAGGAGTAGCATGTCAAAGCCAGCCAAGATAACGGGTCCAGCACTTCTCTCGGAGCGTCAGGCGGTTGTTGCGATGGTGGTGCTGGTCTTGGCGATGGCCCTGTACTTCTCTCCGACTATCGTGGTTAATGATACGGATGGCTCCTCAATTTATGTCCATATCTCATCCAACGGCCCGTTCGGCGATGTCCTAGTGGCTATGGAGAACATCCCTTTTTCTGCCGACGCGTTCGCCGATGGTATTTTGATACCGAGGCTTGTTTTGCCGTTCAATTGCCTGTTCGAGGACTGGACAAATGGAACATCGTTTTGCATGACTCTGTTTTCGTTGACGAACGGCGCGAATGCGCACTTGCACGGAGTAAAGGAAGGATATTACTTTCTCAGGTTGGCTGCCTACGTGCCGGGGGGAATAGCTACAGCTGACGAGCTAGTCAACATAACCGGCTCTGGGAATTACTACGTGACAGCTACTTACATCCACGGCGTCCTTAATTTTACTAGCCTGACGCCGGGCATGCAGGTGACCACTCCGTAAGACACTTGAAACTTTTACCATGCTTATGGACTACTCAGAAGTTCATTTCTCAACTCTACGCCGAATGGTAGAACCATTGAACAACTCCTTGAACGAGCAAAGAGGCGCACTTCGAGTACAAGACCAAATTTCTGAAGGAAAAGAACCTGCTCAACGAACATCAGTACGCAGAGATAAGACGGCTCAACGATCTGAGGGTCACAGTCCTACACGCAGATAGACGAGAAGCTCACTCTCGGATTCGGACAATAACACACGCGAGATAACCTTGCAAGGAATCAAGGCCTTGTTAGAGGCTTACGTCAAGTTCGTAGAAAGAAAAACCCTCAACTGACGAGTTTTGACAGCCCAAAATTGACGTTAATTCGGAACGGTTTCGTCCCAGCTGACGACAACTTGAAAGAACCCAAACTTGGGATATAGATTATCCACAAAAAATCGCTAACGCAAGAAGGGCCAAAGCCACGAATGGTCGTGGGTAGCCTACATCTTTAGCGATTCTTTGAGCGTCTTGTAGCGGTTTCTGATCGTGACTTCCGTCACACCTGCCGCCTGTGCGTAATCTTTCTGGGTCTTTGCTTCGTTTTCCATGACGCTGGCAACGTATAGTGCAGCGGCAGCGAGTCCCATGGGGTCTTTTCCGGCCGAGCCGCCAGTCTCCTGAGCTTTGCGCAGAATCTCTAGAGCTCTCCTTTGAGTGCGCTCGCTCGTGCCAGCCTTGCTGCCGATCCTCGTGATGTACTTTGCGGGATCTCTGACCGGCATCCTCAAGTCCATTTCCTTGAGTATCAAGCGGTAGCTCTGGGCGAGGGCGTTTTTCTTCACGCCGCTGACAACTGCCAGGTCCTTTAGAGTCCTAGGCGTCTCGGTGTCTCGCAGTGCAGCATACAAAGAGGCGGTAATCATCGCTGTGATCGACCTGCCTTTGATAAGCTTCTTCTCCAAGACCTTCCTGTAGATGTAAGCCGCCTTTTCAGTCACGGCGTCTCCGACGTTGATCTTCTCGGCTAGCCTTCCCAGTTCTCCGAAAGCCTGCCTTAAGTTTCTGTCAGCCGAAGTGTGGACCTTGCTCCTCCTGTCCCATGTCCGCAGTCGCTCGAACTGCTGGCGCATCGACGACTGGAGGGCGTTTCCGGAAGCGTCGCTACTTTCGAGACCGATTACTGTAGAAAGACCCATGTCGTGCATGGCTAGACTCGTAGGCGAGCCGACTCTGCTCCTGTCCGCAGCGCCCTGTTCCTTGGAAAAGTTTCGCCACTCGGGGCCCTCTTCCTCGATGATGTCCTTTGACACATAACCGCAGTTTGTGCATACCTGCTCGCCTGTGTTCAAGTCCAGGACTAGCGTATTCTTGCCGCACCTGGGACAGGTTAACTGGTCGCGCGGCCTGCGCCTCAACAATGAAGAGGCGCTTGAATTATTCATGCTCAATTCCAAACTCACTCTCTATAAGGAAAGTATATCTATATGTAACCAACCTTATAAACCTTGTGCAAAATTGGTAAGGATTTGGGGCGTACCGTACTATCACGGTTAGGAATCTGACGACGGTTAAAACCATCTGGGTATCAACATCCTCTTGCCCGAATTCTCTGCCCACGATCTCACCCTTGATTTCGCTGAGCTGTGGCAGGAAGCCTCTCAGGCCGGGAAGGTACTTTCTCAGCCAAGAATATTCAAGAATGAATATCATTACCGTCGCATTTCTTGTGGTGATCTCCAGTGATAAGAAAACCAGTACATGATTTCAAATTTTTTGGGAATGAGCATTGACAGTCGAAACGAAGTCGATCTACGACAAGAAGTCTAGGTCAGATGGAATACGCATTCTTGTAACCAGATACTATCCGCGCGGAGTCAAGAAAAACCATTTCGATTTCTGGATGCGCGATGCGTCTCCCGAACCGAAACTGCTCAAAGAATACAGGAGCGGCTCGATAAGTTGGGGCGAGTTTTCGAAGGAGTTCAGGACTCAAATGAGATCTTCAAACGGCAAAGAAGCTATTCGCAAGCTCGTTGAACTTGCAATGAAAGGTAAGATTACTCTCCTTTGCTACGAGAAAGAAGGTGAGATATGCCACAGACACATAGTCAGGGCCATGACAGAAAGCGCGATTCGCAAACAGCTGCATTAGAATTTTCATAGGAAACAATTGTAATAGAACAATTCTCTGTATATAATAAATGGGCTAGTGTCACCGCGTCCCTATTACCCAGTAGTCATGATAAATTCCTGCTCATGTGGACAAAGAAAGATGACTTGATCGAACCGGCTGACTTACGAAGGGAAAAGAGACCAACCGAGGTCGCGCAGGAGTACGAATACAGGATAAGGCCTGCGGCAGTGGAGACTCTAGTCAATGTTCTGCTGAAATATGGAATCGACCTGAGGTCTAGTCACTTCGATGCTCTAACCGATACCATAGTTTTTCACTCCGATACCCTGCTTGACCTCAAAAAGTTGCGACGCGACAGGATAGTCGGTTCGTACAAAATATACAAGGTAATGACCACAAAAGAAATCGTTGATGAGGCCTGAAAACTCTCTGGCATTTTGTCCAGAAGGGCGCTGAATTCTGTACTTGATTACAAAAGAAAGATTTGCGATGAGAGTGCTTAAAACACATTTGGCAGTATTTACATGAAGCCGAAGACGGAGTTGACACACTAGGTCAGGAGTGGTCGAATATAGCGGACAGAGAGGTCATTCGTTCTAAGCGTTCTTTGGCTAGATCAATTAAACTACTCCGCGTTTTCATCCATGTCGACGCAAATTGAAAAACACGCTCAAAAGAAAACTCTACCAGGGCGAAAAATGCTTCGGCACATGGATAACTGTCGGAAGTCCAGACATTGTTGATATTCTGAAAAATCTTTCCTTCGACTGGTTCATGTTTGACATGGAACATTCCTACTTGTCTACCGAATCTGTCAAGACAATGATGCAGGCCTTAGGGGAAACTGGACCAATCCCGCTGGTTAGGTTAGGACAAATAGATCAATACCTTGAGAAGCAAGCGCTCGACATTGGGAGCAGGGGGATGCTCGCGCCACTTGTAAATTCAGTAGAGGAAGCTGAAAGATTTGTCAGGTTTGCGATGTATCCTCCCAAAGGAGTCCGAGGAACAGGGCCCGGCAGAGCTTCTCGCTACGGTGCCAATTTCTCACAATATATCAGAGAGGCTAACGACGAGCTATTACTCGGCATCCAGATAGAGACACTGGATGCGCTTTCAAACGCAAGAGAAATTCTTGGGACAAAATCCGTCGACATTGGATTTGCAGGCCCAACGGATCTGACAATGTCTCTGGGCCTACTTGACGATCGCTCTAATCCTCGGGTCACTGACGCATTGAAAAAAGTCGTGAGCGCCTGCGAAGACACGGGCAAAATTCCCGGGACAATGGCGATATCAATCGAAGAAGCAAAAAAATTCGCCGAACTCGGTTTCAGGTTCATTTCACTCGCTTCGGATGCAAGATTTTTGAGCTACGGCGCCAAGTATTTTCTCGAAACTAGAAAGTAAAGTCAAGCCCGCTTCTTTTTCTTCGACCATATTGTGACTATATCTTCGGAAGAAAGTACGTCGCATCGTAGTCTGAAGACCTTCATCATCGCTTCGTGGTTTTCTCTCGCGAATGAGGCTACGCAATCAGATACAACGACCGTGAAGTAATCGAGGCAGAAAAGCCCGTCCCTGAGTGTTGATTCAACACATCCATCCGTCTGACACCCAGTGAGAATCACGGTCTTGACTCCCGTGTTTCTTAGCATCAAATCCAGCCCCGTGCCGAAAAAGGCGCTGTTTCTTGGCTTTGAGATCACTATGTCGCCGTCCCTGGGCTTTACCTCGTCAAGTATCTCGGCACCTCTCGTACCGGGAACTACCTTTCGGATCACCTTCCTCGGGTCCTTTTGCCTCCTCACACGCATCGACATGTACCAGTTTGCAGCAGAGTGAGGATCGGGAGAGTTGAAAGCTTGCGTGTAAACGATCGGCGTTCTGTATTTTCGCGCTTGATCTAGGAACACTGCGAGTTTCTTCACCACGTCGGGGTACATGTTGTCGTCGGGATTCCTCGGGATAGTCAGGTCGCGCTGCAAATCGATCGCAATTACCGCGGAGTGTTTTGGTTCAATTACTTCCTCAATCGAAGTGGGTATCAGCATGTTGTTGTAGCGAATCAAAGCTATGACCTCCTAAGCTACCGGCCTTCCCTTAAGCCACTCGACGGACTTGTAATCACCAATGACGTACGTATAGCCGCCAGCGTTGATCATTCCCCTTCCAATTCTGTTCCACACTATGATCGATTTTTCATACGGCGCCTTTATCTCTTCGAGAACTTCGAATGTGTAGGGGCTCACAATGCTTCCCAGAACAGTCCCGCCGTCGAAAACCTTTCCTATGATGTCGGTGTGGTCCACTCCCTTCGCGGGATAGAAGATACCCCCGTTTTGAGCCAGAACGAGCACTCTATCCTTCACAATGTACTGCTTTGCGGGCAGTGCAAGAGCCCCCTCGATCATACCAAGCTTCTTCATAATGTTCCTGACGCCGGTTGCGCCGCGCCGGAGCAACTTGTCTCTCTCATACCACTCATGGCCGATCTCCGAAACGATTCCTACCTTGCCCGCATCTTCCGCGGCGCCAGTGGCCGAGCCCTTGAAGAACGGCCCGAGGTATAGCATCTCGTCCCCGAAGGCTATAGAGTAATCGAGAAGCTTCTCTCCGAAAGCTCCCGGCTTTGAATCTACGAACGTGTAATCAATCATGGTCTCCTTCTCGCCTCCATGAAAGTCGATCACGCAGTCAGATTTTTTGATCAATTCTTCAGTGACGACATAAGCAAGTCTCTCTGTGATCCTGCCGTCCTTCTTGCCTGGGAACACCCTGTTCATGTTCAGGTTGTCGTTGAATATCACCGGAGTGTTCCTCGTACCAGCTTCGAAGCCTG
>JASHPO010000093.1 GCA_030038075.1 Nitrososphaerales archaeon
AGATATTTCGGAACCTCTCGGAGTACGGCCGTACCCGCGGCGAGAGCGAGCTGATTTGACCTGAACGTTCCTAGGTGAAACGGCGTTGGAAGCTTTGCATCAAGTTCTTCTCTGTAATACACCAGAGAGACAGGGATCCCTCCGCCGATGGCTTTGCTGACACAGACGATATCCGGTTTTATCGACTCCCACTCAAAAGCCCACATCTTTCCCGTCCTGCCGACGCCAGACTGAACCTCATCGACTATCATTACGATGTTGTACTCGTCGCAAAATTCACGTAGAGATCTCAGGAATCCGTTAGGAGGAACGATGTACCCGCCCTCGCCAAGAATTGGTTCAACTATTAGCGAATCAGGCAAGTCATAGCCAGCGCTAGGGTCGTCCATGATTTTCTCTAGTTCCTCTAGAACGTAATCAACGGTGTAATTCTCATTCCACGTAGAATAAGGGTATGGCACCCGCACAACGTTCAAGCCCCTGCTGAACACTGCGTCTCTGTAATGCCTCCCTGCGGTCGCTGAAATTATCCCTCCAGCAACGCCGTGGTAAGCGCCTTCAAATGCGATTGTTGATGCATGATATTCCCCACCTGAAGCTGCATGCGCGATATTCACCGCAGTCTCGCACGCGTCAGCCCCGCTAATTCCAAACATCGTGCGGTAATCCTGCATATTGCTAGGAAAACTCTTCTTCAATTGAAGCATGAACTCGGTCCTCGTCTCGCTTGGTATCTCCAAAGTATGCCAAATTTCGGCGAGCTGATTTGACACGGCGTTTCTTACAATGTTACTGTGCCCCAGATTGAGCACGGATATGCCAGAAATCCAGTCGATCAAGAAATTTCCGTCCGCGTCCTCTATGATAGAGTTGAATCCGCGCTTGACTGCTATGGGAAATGATTTTGGGTATATCACAGAATGTGTTTCGAGCTTTTCTTGCATAGCCAGGACTTCCTTGCTTTTCGGACCCGGAATATCTGTGTGAACGTATGGGATTTTATCAGGCAACCGGGGCCTTCCGAGCTCTGCATTTAGAGTCGTCATTGCATCTCAACTCTTGAAAAAAGCATGTAAATGTTTTCGATTATCGTGAAAATGAAATGCATCGAATTTACTCAATAAACGCTTAAAATGAAAGTTGAAAGAATACTTAGGATTTAATGGCGCAGCTCCTCCTCGAAGAAGAAAAATCATGGATCGGCAAATCCGTTCCAACGATAGACGGGGTGGAAAAAGTCACCGGTCGCGGCGTTTACGTCTACGATATGAGCCTTCCAAACATGCTCTACGCGAAGGTAAAGAGGAGTTCGATTTCCCACGGATACTTGCTTAGTGTGGATTCGTCCAAAGCGCGGTCACTGTATGGTGTTCGCGCCGTCATTACAGCTCAAGATTTTCCTGACAAGTTGTTCGGCAAGGGTCTCATGGACACTCCAATTCTTGCGAGAGACAAAGTAAGATACATCGGAGAAGTTATAGCGGCTGTCGCGGCCGAAAACGAAGATGTAGCCGCTGAAGCTGTCGAATCGATCAATGTTGAATACAAGGAGCTACCCGCAATTTACGATCCAGTAGAATCCGCGAGCGAACATCCGCAAGTTCAGGTCCACGAAAAACTCCAGACGTATGAGCGCAGCAGAGAAGGTCCTTACGTTATCAATCTCGTTCCGACAAGGCCGAATGTGAACTGCTATTATCGCATCATGAACGGCGACATTGACGGGGGATTCAAAAAAGCAGATTTTGTAGTCGAGAACGTTTACCGAACACCGAGAGTCCATCACTACCACACGGAACCGATTTCCTGCATCGCGAGGCCTGAGCCGGACGGCTCTATCACCATTTACACTGGTGGGCAGGAAACCCATAAGATAAGGAAAGTAGTCTCTGTAGCTCTAAATCTTTCTGAATCCAAAATCAAGGTGATCATTCCTTCACATGTCGGCGGCGCATTCGGAAACAGGGCTTCTGGCCGCGAGGAGGCTCTCTGTGCGGCACTCGCACTAAGGGCAGGAAGACCTGTAAAGTTCAAGCTCACCCGGGAAGAGGTAATGAGCTCGACGACTAGTCGCCATGCGGCAGTTGTGAAGATCAGGGACGGAGTAACGAAAGCGGGAGAAATAATTGCAAGAGATATGACTGTGTACTTGGCGGGCGGCGCGTATTCGACGGAAGGCATCACCGCAGTTCCGAACGCCGCGAGAGCTTCCGCTTCAACTTACTACATCCAGAACTTTAGGGCACAAATATTTCGCACATACACGAATGAGATGGAGGGGGGAGCTTTTCGCGCCTTTGGTTACACGTACCTCATGTTCGCTGTCGAATCGCAAATGGACGCGGTAGCTCAGAAGGCCGGCGTAGACCCGATTGAGATTCGCGGAAGGCACATGTTGAAAGACGGACAGAGAAGCGTCTCGGGCGAACTAGTCACTGGCGATTCGCTACACTCTTGTCTGAAGAAAGTCCTCCAAGAAATGAACTCCCCTGTCGAATCACCGGCTAACAAGAAGTGGCTTCTGGGCAGAGGATTCGCAATCGGCCACAAGGGCGTTTACGGAAATTTTCCGACAGTCGCTTATGCAAAATACAACCCTGACGATACAATCGAGATAACAGCAGGAATTTTCGATGTAGGCCAGGGCGCTCGAACAGTCATTCTGCAGATAGTCGCAGATCAATTCAGGCATCCGATGAACATGATCAAGCTTTCACCGCTCAATTCTGATAACATTCCCCTCAGCCCAGGAGCAACAGGCAGCAGGCAAACGTTCCATGTCGGAAATGCAATAATTGCCGCCTGCGACGATTGCAAGAATCAAATTCTCTCCAGCGCTGCTAGACAATTAGGAAAGGACGCAGGGCAGCTGGAAATCAGAAACGAAAGCATCTGCGATTCTACCACTCATCAAAAGATAGTCGCCATCCGGGATCTGTTCAAACGAGGGCCTTCCGGTGGGGCCTACGTAGAAGAGACTGGGGAGTTTGTCGGCAAAGGCGTTTTCTTTGTAAAGACCGGAAACCTAGATCCGGTCACGGGCAAATCGACCACCGCAAAAAGCGTGGTGTACTACACGCCCGTAGCCGCTGGAGCAGAAGTTGCGGTAGATTTTGAAACCGGACGAACCAAGATATCCAGAATAGTAGTAGCGACAGATGCCGGCTTGATCCTGAACCCGAAACTGATCGAAGGACAGATAGAAGGCTGTGTGTCGCAAGCCATTGGAACCGCGCTGACCGAGGAGCTTGTGATTTCCGAAGGGAAAATAATCAACCCCGATAACAAAGACTACAAAGTTCCAATGGCCTCGGAAATTCCTCCGGTGAAGTCGATTATACTGGAAAACCCTGTCGAGGGGTTTCAACTAGGAGTAAGGGGTCTCGGAGAAATTGCCCTAGCCGTCGTTCCTGTCGCTATTACTAACGCAATATGCAACGCAACAGACCGAAGAATAAATTCGATGCCGTACACTGCCGAGAAGGTGCTCGGCGCAATCAAAGGCACAGATGTTATCTAGGCAGCTTTGAGTTCTTTCATGAGCTGCAGAGCTTCGCCGATGCCCTGCTCCTTCTGGTAGTGCGGATAGAGTAGCGGATAAACGTCCGCATCCAAGAATTGTTTGCTCCTCTTGGCAATTGTTTTCGCATCGTAGCCCAAAGTCAGTTCATCGAGCAGGTCAGGCGTGATCAAATTCGCAGCAGCTTCAGGCCCTTTATCGAGCCAAATCTGGTGGATCTTTCTTGCCGAGTCGCCCAGTCCAGCATAATCCAAGAATTTGTGGTGCGTTTCGATGTGGCAGTAGAATGATATGCCAACCTTGAGTTGGTTGAGCACGTTCGCATTATCAGATGTTCCGCACGAAGCGAGCACGTAAAGTTCTATCTCCTTAGGATCTCTTCCTGCCTTTTCGGCACCTTCGTTAATGTACTGTCGAGCGAATGGTATTGCCTTTAGCGGATACATGTTAAGAATAACGCCGTCTGCGAGCGTGCCTCCGATTCTGAGTATTGCTGGATTGATCCCGGCCATCAGCACCTTGGGTCTGGGCGCGATTTTGTTCAATTTAATTGTACTAACCTTGAAAAAATCACCTTCAAGTTTAGTTTCCTCTCCCGATGCCGCCGATTTGAAAATCTTCAGAAATTCCTTCATCCTCGTTGCCGGACGGTCAAGCGGATATCCGTATCCGTGTTCTACTAGCCAGGGGCCACCAGTTCCAACTCCAAGCACGAAACGACCGCCAGACATTTCATTGAGCGTCATGGATTCCATCGCCACCGCGAGCGGAGTCCTAGAATACATGCTGATGATACTTGTTCCAATTTTGATTCTGTTGGTGCTCAGGATTGCCGACGCAGAGTTGACAAAAGCCGATCTTACGTTTCCAGAAAGCAACTGAGGCAGCGCTGCACGCGAAGTTCCCTCGACAGAATACATCCCTGCATATCCCAAATCTTCTGCGAGCTTTGCCGCGCCAGCGTAGCTTCTAGGATCAGCGTCATTGTTTCTTAGGCACCATTGAAGTTTTGATACGTCCATTTTCACGTCAAATTCTCATTTGTCATTTATTAGGTTTGGGATAAAAAACGAGGCATTTGAAAAGTTGAACGCTGCTGAGATTATTCTTGCGAGAAATAGTACGCCCGGGCTTACGCGACTCTAGAGTCAAGACAAAATGAATAATACTCGTTGCTCGAAGACCAGATGCAAGAAACTAGTTGCCATTTCCATTTTCTGATATTCGGCAGTTCATAGCAGACGCCGAAAAAGAGGGGAGCCTTCAGGTCGTGAAGGGAGCCGATCCTCAGTTAGAAATCGGAGCAGTAACGGAGATGGCTGCCGCGAAGCCCGATCCTCCTCTTCTACTCTTCGATGAAATAATCGGATTCACGCCCGGTTTTCGAATTGCCACGGATCTGTTTAATACTCAAGCTAGAACGGCACGTGTTCTTGGACTGAACGAAAGTCTCAGGGGAATTGATCTCGTAAGGGCGTGGAAGCAGAGAATTGCTCAGATAACGCCAATTAAGCCGAAGGAAGTTTCCAAAGGACCAATATTGGAGAATGTTATGGACGGTAACAATGTTGACATTGCAAAATTTCCCGCTCCGAAGTGGGGACATCTAGATGGCGGCAATTTTCTTGGTACCGGATGCTCCGTCATTCTAAAACATCCTGACTCTGGCTGGATCAACGTTGGAACATATCGCGTAATGACGATTGGGAAGAAAAGCGAGGTAAGCATCAACATTGCCTCTGGAAAACATGGCGACATTATCAGAAAATTATACTGGGAAAGAGAGATGAATTGTCCCATCGTTATTTGCCTGGGTCAGGAGCCATCCTTCTTCGTATCTGGAGGACACTTCCTCACCGCCGCGGGCGAGTCCGTGTTTGATTTCACCGGTGGCTTGCAGGGAAGACCTATGGAATATATCAAAGGAGAGAAAACGGGGTTGCCGATACCTTCAACTGCAGAGATTGCAATAGAAGGAGAATTGGTTCCCATCGAGCAAAAGTCAGTTATGGACGGCCCCTTCGGCGAGTGGCCGGGATACATTACTCCTGCAAAGAAAGTTCCAATAGTGGAGATCAAACGGATCTACTACCGAAATAATCCAATAATTTTAGGCAGCCCTCCGCTAAAGCCGCCTCTTCCGGAAGTCCTCGCGGTCAACGTGGTTACTTCAGCTGCCTTGTGGCGAGAGATCGAACAGCACATGCCGGAAGTGAAGGGAGTCTGGTGCGCTAACGAAGGCGGAACCGGAGGCGTTCCGGGATTCTTCGTCGTAGTTTCGATAAAGCAACGCTACCCTGGGCATGCAAAACAGGCCGCCATGGCAGCGGTCGCCTGTCGCGCGGGAGCATATGCGGGCAGGTATGTCGTTGTGGTTGATGACGACATCGATCCCTCAAACCTATCTGACGTAGTTTGGTCGATCTCTACCAGATGCGATCCGCTTACGGGGATTGATGTCATAAAGGGCACTTGGGACAGCCCCGTCGATCCTCTGCTCGACCCCGAGAAAGCTGAGGCTGGAGATTTTACGACAAATCGCGCGATAATCAATTCATGCAAACCTTTCCACAAGCTTTCCTCTTTCCCGCCCGTCATCAAAGTTACCACAGAGATGAGGAAGAAGATTCTTGAGAAGTATCCAGAAATTTTCAAAGAACAGGATAAAGAATCAAAAAATCGTGGATAGTGGAAACATTCTTCGTATTGCAGGTCTATAATGCCTTCATATATTGTGTGAAAGTGAGGTATGCCTGCCTCCATGTTACTGTTACGAAAACTAAAACGAGCTTTATCGGCTCTACTCGCAGTACTCGTCATCATCATTATCGTTCTGGCAGTCGTTGCCGGTGTAGAGGCATTTCTTAGAACGGATACCACAGTGACTTCCACAACCACCTCAGTCGCCTCATCTGTTGCAGCATCAGTATCAACTTCAATTGCGATGTCTTTCACTACCTCGATTGCGACCTCGACTTCTGTTTCCACCTTCGTGTCCGCCTCGGTTTCTACAGTCACTGAGGGTAGTGCTTCCATCAACTCCACAGTGCTTCTGGCCGCTGAGGCAGAATGCCAAGCTCCTGGCGTAACAAATTGCTTGACAATCGAGAGCACAATTTCTGCAGCAAATTGGACTTCGAGTTTGCTTCCTGCATTCTATGCAGAATTCCCGTGGGCAAATGGAAAGGTCACAGAAAATACACCATCTTCAACAACGTTCGCAACATCAGTTGAAGCGGCATACAACAACCACGCAGTCACGGCAGATGTACTTACGGGATCGCCATCGATTTTCTTTCCGGTGATTCAATCAGGAGCGGTTGCAAACTACATGAGCAATATGATAGCTCAACTCGGATACAACGCGAGTACTTACGGGCCTCAATACGCAACTGCAAGTATTGAGCCAACCGTGCTACTTTACAATCCAACTTATCTCAGGATTCATGATATCCCAATTCCAACTACGTGGCAGAACCTCACTAACCCGATTTACAAGGGATTAATAACAATGCAAAACCCTTCAATGCTTGCTAGCTCTGGACTGGAGCTGTATTGGCTGTCCTACAACCTAGGCTACACCAACACCACTTGGACGTCTTTGATGAAGGGAATCGCCGCAAACGATCCGATAATCACAACCGATCCGACTATTTCAACGGCCGATGTTTACAACGGACAAGCAGCGATTGGTGTAGGGATAGTGTACGATGATTTTACATCGGTTATCAATAACGTAACTTCTGGCGCGAGTCCTTCGAACTTGGCAATAGATGAACAGGGTCAGTTCGCAATTTCTCCAGTTTCCCCATTACTGGTGGGCGTGGCAAACGGAGCGCCTCATCAAGCCATGGGCAGACTCATGGAAGATTGGCTTCTCTCACCTCCCGGACAATACGCTTTAGGATTGACCGCACAAGTGCCCCTCTACCAGCCGATCGCCTTCCAGCTCAACGAGCTACCGCCCGGGTTGACAATCGTCAATGCAGTCCAAGACCCTGCGGTCGAGACGGATAGCGCTTCATGGGCGACACTGTTCAACAACTTGGGTCTCTAAAAATTTGCACTCGCAAAATGTCCAAACGAAATCCGACTAAAAATCCAGAAATTTTCAAAGAACAAGACAAAATGTCAAAAAATCGGTAGTAATCGAAACGTTTTAGCTATTGCTCGACCCTAATACCTTCATATATTTTATATAGATGAAGGCCGAGCGTGCCTTTCATGTTACGTTACGGTAAACCAAAATCAGCTGTGTCAGCAATCCTCGCAGTCCTTGTCGTCATCATAATTGTTCTGGCAGTCATCGCGGGAGTAGCCTTTGCGCTTAAACCAAGCAGCAGTACAGTAACTACCACTTCCATCGGCACCTCGGTGGTCACCTCTCTTGGAATTACCACTGCCACATCTCTTGGAACTACCACTGCCGTTTCCACTTCTATCGGAACTACCACTGCCACGTCCGTCACGACAGCAACCTCAACTTTGGGTAGCGCAACAATTAGTCCTGCACTTGTGTCTGAAGCAGAGGCCGAGTGCTCTGGGCCTGGCACTTGTCTAACAGTGCTCACAACGCTTCCTGCTGCAAACTGGAATCAAACTTTGCTTCCCGCCTTCCTAGCAGAATTTCCTTGGGCAACGGGTAAAGTAGTCTATGACAGTATGAGCTCGGCAGTCTATACCACGACAGTAGAAACTGACTATCAAACTCACTCTGTGATTGCGGACACTCTTACTGGCTCTGCAGCCCTCATGTGGTCTTTGATAGACGATGGCGCCGTGCAGCCATACACGAGCCCTATAGTATCACAAATGGGTTATTCTAGCACCACATACGGAGCAGACTATGCGACAACAAGTATTCAGCCAAACGTTCTGGTATACAATCCGACCTACCTAACACAACACGACATTCCAATCCCAACCAGCTGGCAGAACCTGACCAACCCCGTATACAAGGGCTTGATCACTTTCCAAAATCCTGCTACTCTGTCAAGCACGGGCGGCATCTTCTATTACTTGGCTCAGCAGATGACCAACTCCAGTTGGAACACATTGATGAAGGGAATTGCTGCAAACAATCCCATTGTAACGACCAGCCCGGTCACCTCTGTTGACGACGTGTACGAAGGTACTGCGGCGATAGGCATTACCATCTTCAATGATTATAGCTCTCTGCTCAGTGCTGGCACTACAACAAATTCGAGCTTGGCAATAGATGAACAGGGTCAATTCTCTACTTCCATTTACACTCCAGGTTATGTCAGCATTGCAAACGGCGCACCAGATCCCTATATGGGCGAGTTGATGGAATCTTGGCTACTTTCGCCACCTGGTCAAACCGCCTTTGCATTCATTGCTACTGTGCCTCTCTTCACTCCAATTGCCCAGGAGCTAAACGAAGTGCCGTCTAGTCTCACTCTTGTCAACGGATTCGGAAACCCAGCCCTATTCAATGACACTGGCTCATGGAGCGACCTCTTCAACAACATTTTCTCGGGCACGTAAATAAGTCCGCGACGCAAAGCAAGCAATGATCTAGCTAGTTGTCAGATTGGCAATTAGCTAGTCCCAAACTTTTTTACATTTTTCAGAATCCGGCCATAATGCGGAAATTGTTCTTACTGAGCGCCTTGTAAATGTACAAAGTCAAATCACTAATCCTGCTTGCAGTAGCACTACTATTTTTCCTCGTACTGCCCCTCGTCTACATGAGCATAGGAGACTATCTCGTACCAGATATCGGTAGGGCGACATTCACATTCTATCAGTACTTATCCCAACCCAGCACCGGCACGGTTTTGGAGAATACTCTGGTGTTTAGTCTTGCAAGCTCTGCCATCACTGTCGTTCTCTCCCTGACTTATGCTTGGATAGTAGCTCGAATTAACGTTCCTGGGAGGAGAGCTCTGCTACTCCTTCCAATCCTCGGAATCGCGATGCCAGACGTGATTAAGGCAATCGGCTGGACATATCTTTTCAATCCTAATGCGGGACTCGTGAACGTCGCCATAGAGTCGATACTCAAGACAAGAAAGCCAATTTTCGATCTCTATTCAATGGGCGGCTTGGTTTTTGTAAGGGCAGTTTCGAATGTGCCCCTGTCATATCTGATTATTTATCCAGCCATAATGTCTCTAGATCCTAGTTTGGACGAAGCATCACGAATAGCTGGTCATGGTTACCTGAGGAGCCTATTACAGGTGAATATTCCTCTCATAAGACCTGCGATAGTAATTTCTTTCGTCTTAGCGGTAATTGGAGGGATAAATAATTTCGATTATCCATTCATCATAGGAGGGCCTGCACGGATCCAAGTACTGGCAACCCAGCTTTATTTTTACGTAGAAACGAGGATTCCATCATCCTACGGCGATGCGGCATTCATCGGTATTTTTTTTGCAATCATATCAACCATCGGAGTAACAATATACATATGGTTGACTCGTGATCGCTTCCGATTCCAGGTCGTTACTGGCAGGTCAAGAGTGCACGCATTTCAAAATGTGGGAAACTGGAAGTATGTTGCATTCCTCATTTGCATTGTTATCATTGGGATGGAGTTCATAATTCCTTTTGGAACTTTGCTTCTCATCTCCATGACATCGATTTATGTTACTGGTATCGGTTCAGTCCATTTAGATTTTCCGAAATATTACATCGAAGCTATCAAATTTCCGCTATTGTTTAACTCGCTGACTCTAACATTAGAAGTGGGTTTTCTAGCCGGATTAGCTGCAACAGCGATAAGCGTCCTATTAGCCTATGCTGAGACTCGAACCGGCTCCTGGCAATCAAGATTCGTTCAATATGTCACAAGCATACCGCTGGCGGTGCCAGGTATTGTTTACGGCGTGGCGCTTTTATGGACCTTCCTTCTTGCACCTGGTTTTCATACACTATACGGCACCGCTTGGCCTCTGGTTATAGTGCTGATTTTTGTCGAAATTCCATTTACTATGAGAATCATTTCTGGAAATTTCATACAGCTCTCTAACGAATTGGAAGATGCTTCGCAAATCAGCGGAGCTTCATTCTGGAAAGCTCTGCGAAGAATTTTGACACCCTTGATAAAGGTTGGAATCCTGAATTGCTTCATGTTCAGCTTCGTGGACTCGATGTCAAACTTGGGAGCAGTCGTTCTTGTGTCGACGGGAAAAGCCATACCATTTACGGTCTACCTTCTGCAATTATACACTGGAGTTGTTATTTTGGGTGGCTTCAGTACGCCAATTGTAGCTGCTGCCTCAGTAATGTTCGTTTGCATTATCGCCGCGATTCTTGTCATAATATCCGTTATAGCTCATTTCTGGGGCCGCTCGAACCTGCGGTAGACGGCCAAGCTCATAGTTATTCTAATATGTGCTCCGCAGGATCACAGTTTTGAAATTCATGTACACTGATCTGCGCGAGTTCATAGGCATACTCGAAAGCAGAAAAGATGTACTCAATATCGACGACGCGGACCCGCACCTCGAGATTGGCGCGATCGGAGTTCTCGCAGGTCAGCTTGGAGAAAATCACCCAGCGCTCCTTTTTGATCGCATAAAGGGGTATTCCGCAGGATACAGGATTATCACGAATGTCGTGACCACGAAGGCTCGAAGCAAACTCGCCGCCGGGATAGATCCCGACACACCAATGGGCGACGAGGTGGAGTTTGTGCTGAAAATGCTGGAAACGTTCTCTCCAGTCCCACCGAAGGAAGTTTCCTCGGGCCCTGTGATGGAAAACAAGCAGGTCGGAGACGCTGTAGACCTCATGAAATTTCCCGCTCCGAAGTGGCACGAACTCGATGGAGGCAAATACTTGGGAACTGGCAGTCCGGTCTTTACAAAAGATCCTCAAGAGGACTGGGTCAACGTCGGAATCTACAGGTTGCAACTATTCGACAAAAACACGCTGGGTTGTGCGATCAATCCTGGACATCACGGCGGTATCATCGCCCAAAAATATTGGGAAAAGGGAAAAAGCTGCCCAGTCATAGTTTCTTTAGGGCACGATCCTCGCCTGCTCGAAGGCGCGCATCTCGGAGTGCCTTGGGGACAAAGCGAGCTTGACTATGCCGGATGGCTACGGAAAAAACCTGTCGAAGTCATCACCGGACCGATCACGGGACTACCTATCCCGAACAATTCGGAGATAATTCTCGAAGGTGACATTCCCCCTCTTTCAGAAGCGTCTGTCGTGGAAGGACCGTTCGGCGAGTCGGTCGGATATTACTCGTTTGAGAGCAAGCCCCAACCCGTGATCAGAGTCAAGGCCGTATACCACAGGAACGACCCTATAATCGACGGGAGACCGCCCTTCAGAGGCTTGGCGCACGATGGGTCACTTCCCTTCGGCGACGCAATTTTGCTCCAATCACTGCGGAAAATGGGATTCTCTGACATCAAAAAAATCGGCAGGATCGGACCTTTTCTTGTAATTTCAATGACACCGAGGTATCCAGGGCACGCGAGACGCGTCGCAGATTTTGCGATGAGCGGCATCGCGGGTAGGCCGCCTAAATACATCGTCATCGTTGACGATGACATCGATCCGACCAGTCAGAGAGACGTAATGTGGGCGCTCTCTTCAAGAGTGGATGCCGAGGAATCGGTCTACTTAGTGAAAGACAGGTGGGGTTCACCAACTGATCCTAGGATTCCTCCAGAGAAGAAGCGAAGCGGAGACATCACAGCCGGAAGTCTCATTTTTGACGCCACGATACCGATCTCTTGGAAATCCGAATTCCCAAAGCCTACTGCCTTCGCCAAGTCAGCGCTGGAAGCTTACAGAAAGAAATGGGCCCCCAAGCTGGCAACTGGCGCGTCGAAACAGCCATAATTTTTAGTATGTTTGCACAGCGGGGAAATTCTGAATGTCATCCGACGAGTTTCAGCGCTGGGCGAGAATAGGCGTCGATCAAGACGGGATAAAGTACATACCTGTTGGCGGCATGTGTCTAATCAACTACCTTGTCAGTCGCAAGGGAAATTCGATTTTGGTTGGAAAGGTGAACGGATCAGAACAGGCAGAGTACTGGAAAAAGAATGCAATCTACCTTCACAGACCACAGATCTGGGTTGACAAGTGGTTCATTCCCTGCGGATTCCTCCACTTCGGCGAGGATCCCGAAGAGAGAGCCAAAGTCCTCCTGAAGGAAAATCTCAACGCCACCGCAAAATCCATCAAGCTTTCGAGCGTGCTCTCCTACAATGAAAAAAGTGAGTTTTATCCGGGCTTTCATCACTGGCACGTAGATTTCATTTACGACATCGACGGCGTCGAACTCTCAAAAAAGCCCGACTGGTGGGATGCACTTGAATACGTGTCCTTGGGCGAACTGAAACCAGAACAAATTGGCATGGCGGGCGAAAGAGTTCTCAAAAGAATCACCGGCGAATCCTGATTTCAAACGGAGTTTCTGCGTGGTCCATGGCCTCGGAATTCCGAAACCAGTACCTGACAGATTAAAAATTGATCAAAACCGTAGCAGTCACTTAAATAGAGCCTCCTGCCCTAACCTCGTACCCTTGTACCTAATCACCACAAAAGACCTGAATTCAGCGCGGCAGTCCGGTTATTCTGGGACATGCAATATTTGTAAGAAATCAATTGTTTCGATGGGAATAATCAATGAAATCATAGGGG
>JASHPO010000094.1 GCA_030038075.1 Nitrososphaerales archaeon
TAAATGTTGGAAGAGATTGCAAAGATTTCATGCAACTCAAAGTAGGCGACCCTGCGCCTTTGTTCGAATCAGTCAAGGATGACGGCACGAAATTTTCACTTTCTGATTTGATTGGAAAGAGTTCGATAGTGCTCTACTTTTACCCGAAGGATTTCACAGCGGGCTGCACCAAGGAGGCGTGCTCGTTCCGGGACAACTGGGAAAAAGTTCAATCTCTTGGCGCAACTGTCGTGGGAGTAAGCTCCGACGATCCCAAGAGCCACGCTGATTTCAAAAAGAGTCACAATTTGCAGTTCACTTTGGTCAGCGACTCCAACAAATCAATCAGGAAGCTCTACGGTGCCACGAGCATGCTCCTGCCGCCTAGGACGACTTTTGTTATTGACAAGGCCGGGAAGATCAGACACGTGTTCAATTCCCAGCTCAATGTGACAAAGCACGTCGAGGAGGCTCTCCAGAGTCTCAACGAAATCGCGCAGGAGACGAAGAGCTGATGGCAAAATCAAGAGAGGGGCTGACTCTAATCATTGTTTTCCTCGGCGCATTGTTCGCCGTATCGGGACTGGCGTTTATTCTCCAGGGGCTCGGGATAGTTGGACCCGGTACGAGCTTTATGTTCAAAAACCCGACATGGATCTATCAAGGAGCGTTTGTCCTCGTAGGGGGATTGATACTGGTCGTAATCGGCTTTGCGTTCAGACCGAAGGCAGTTAAGGTTTCAACTGCGGCAACACCTGAAGGAAAAGTCAGCCCCTGACCACAAGGGTCCGAAGCTAATAAGCTGTCAGGAAACGGCTTTCCTTATTGCCTGATCCAGGTCAGCTATCAGGTCGTCCGGATCTTCGATCCCCACCGAAAGCCGGATTAGTCCGTCGGTGATTCCCGCTTCGAGCCGTGCCTTTTTGCTCATAGCGGCGTGGGTCATCGTAGCTGGATGAGTGACCATCGTCTCGACCGCTCCAAGGTTTTCGGCGAGAGTTACGAGCGACAGACTGCTAGCAAATTTCATGCCCGCCTTTACTCCTCCCTTCAGTTCAAAGGAGAGCATGCCGCCGTGACCCTTTGAGTGCTGCCTGCGCGCCAGCGAGGCCTGAGGGAAACTGTCCAGACCCGGATAAAGGACTTTGGTCACCTTCGGGTGTCCTTCGAGGTATTCGGCGATTATCTGCGCGTTTTCGCAGTGTCTTTTCATCCTCACGTCCAAGGTCTTCAAGCCGCGAATCGTAAGCCAAGCGTTGAAGGGCGACTGTATCAAGCCCATCGCGTTCTGCAGATATTTCAAGTCCTCGTGGTCTTTCTTGTGCTTGAGGACAACCGCGCCGCCTACCGTTGTATTGTGACCTTCGATGTACTTCGTCGTACTGTGGAGAGTAATATCGGCGCCGAGGTCGATCGGTACCTGGAGAGCGGGAGTCAGGAAAGTATTGTCAACAACTAGCTTTGCATTTTTCTTGATCTCGGAGACGGCCTTAATGTCGGTCAGCTTTAACGTTGGATTCGCGGGAGTCTCTATGAAAACGAGTTTGGTTTTTTCGGTGATCGCTTCATTGACTGCCTCGAGGTCTCCCGTGTCAACGTAAGTGAATTTGAGACCGAACCTTGAAAGTATGTTGTCGCAAAGTCTCGGAGTTCCTCCGTAAACAACTCTCCCGACGACTGCGTGGTCTCCTTGGCTCAGGAGGGAAAATACAGCTGTGATCGCAGACATGCCCGTGCCGAAGCACGCGCCGCCGACCCCTTTTTCCAGAATTGCAAGGCTGTCCTCAAGCACTTGGACTGTGGGATTGCCGGTCCTCGAATAGGTGTAGCCCTTATGGACGCCTACGGCTTTTTGCGCGTAGGTGGTAGTCTGGTAAATTGGAGTCGACACCGCTCCAGTTGTGGGGTCTGGTATCTGGGCGGCGTGGATCGCCCTAGTGGCAAAACCTGTTTCGGCGCTGGGCCTCTTCTTTGTCTTTTGTGATTGTTCTGTCAATCAGATCACTTCTTGTTTCTCGCGATCTCTTCCCTTATCTCTTTTATCAGCGGAGGAGTTTGCGGGTTTGTAGGTTCCAAAAAACCGTTGTTCGCCATCCACTCGTCGTTGTAAACCGTGGAGAGGTAGCGCTCTCCCGTGTCTGGAATTACGACTACGATATTGTCATCAGGTCCGAACTGTGGAGCGACTTTTAGAGCGGCAAACACGGCCGCGCCGGAAGAGCCGCCAGCGAGAATTCCTTCTTCCCTTGCGAGCCTCCTCGCCGTCAAAAACGAGTCCTTGTCAGAGACTCTGACCCACTCATCGACGACATTCGGCCAGAGTGTGTTTGGAATAAAATCGTAACCAATTCCCTCGACCTTGTAGGGATGATCTTCGCCGCCAGAGAGAACAGAGCCTTCGGGGTCTACGCCAATTATCCTAATTCCTGGCGAGAGCTTCTTTAACACGGTTCCGGCGCCGCTTATCGTACCGCCTGTTCCGGCTCCAGCGACCAGAGCGGTTATCTTTCTTCCCTTCATTTGATTGTAAATTTCCTCTCCGGTCTTCAGATGCGCGCGTGTATTTGCTTGATTATTTACTTGATCAAGGAAGACCGCATTCGGGAGCTCTTTTGCGATTTTCTTTGCCACTCCCGAGTAACTATTTGGGTCATCATGAGGAAGGTTCGGCGTGATTATCACTTCCGCCCCGTAAGCTCTCAGCAGCGCTTTTTTCTCGACGCTCATCTTTTCCGGTATAGTGATAACGAGCTTGTAGCCTCTTGAAGCGCATAAAATTGCCAGACCAATTCCGGTGTTTCCGGAGGTCGCTTCGACTACCGTGCTTACGCCTGGCTTTAGGGTTCCAGCTTTCTCCGCTTCCTCGATCATTGCGAGTGCGCATCTGTCCTTGACACTGCCGCCGAAGTTCTTGGACTCCAGTTTTGCGTAAATCGAAACCTTTGCAGATTTCGCAATCCTGCCTAACTTTACGAGAGGAGTATTTCCGATGTTTTCTGAAAGTGTCTCTCCTCTAATGTTCGTCGTCTGTTGTGTTGTCAATTGTTGTACCGAAACCACGGTTTTGCTCGCGGTGTAGTTGAATTAGATTGAATACCATATTCCTAAAGGAATACATTCGAGCGTGAAATATTACTCATTGTTCCAAATTAGTTAGCTTAAATTTGTAGGCGCCAGCCTGTCAAAACGAATTGCCAGAGAAAAAAGATCGCATTGGGTTCGTCGGATTGGGCATCATGGGAAAACAAATGGCCGCAAATCTCATGAAGCGAGGATTCGAAATGATAGTGTTCAACAGAAGCAAGAAAGCCGTTGAGGAACTTGCTTCGGTCGGTGCAAAGGCCGCGGCGAGCCCCAAGGAGGTCGCGAGAAATTCCGATGTCGTTATTGACATGGTGACCGACGCGCCCGATGTCGAAGAGGTATTATTCGGTAAGAGCGGGGTAAGTGAAATAGCAAGAAACGGGCTTGTTGTCGTTGATATGAGCACGAATTCTCCTGCTAACGCGCGATCGTTTGCTTCGAGGCTAGCCAAGCTGGGAGTGTTGTTTCTTGACGCGCCGGTTTCAGGCGGTGACAAGGGCGCGAGAGAGGCTACGCTCACGATAATGGTTGGAGGGAAGAAGGACGTCTTTGAAAGATGCAAGCCGATTTTTGAGTCCATGGGCAAGGAAATCGTGTACATGGGAGAGTCCGGCTCGGGACAGGCTACGAAGCTTTGCAATCAAGTCGCAGTTTCGATTAACACGCTCGCAACATGCGAGGCGCTTCTTCTGGGAGCATCGGAGAATCTCGACCCAAATGACCTTCTGAAAGTACTGACTTCGGGCGCTGCAGGTTCTTGGAACCTTGCGAACCTGGGACCGAAGATAGTGAAGGGAGATTTCGAGCCTGGGTTCAAGGCGGCACATCTCTCGAAGGATTTACGCTACGTCATGCAGCTATCCGAAGCAGATCATCTTATGCTACCGGGGAGCTCAGTGGTTTACCAGCTGTTCAATTCAGTTCTTGCGGAAAACGATGGCGAGAAAGGCACCCAAGTTCTTGCCGAAGTTCTTGAAAAGCTCGCGGCTCACGAAACGCTCTCCAAGCAGGAAAAATGAGGATAAGCGACTTGAGTACGGGAGTGGACATCGTCGGGCTTGGGCCTATAGCGAGGGAACTTTGCACCCGACTGGTTTCGGAAAGGGAGCTCAAGAACAGATTTTCAGTTGTATCAATCGCAGATACAAGCGCAACAGTGTATCCAAAGAATGCCTCAGACGTTTTGAAGATCGTTGAATGGAAAAGTTCAGGCCGCAAACTTTCGAAATCGAGTTTTGCGACGAGACCGATCAGGGAATCTGCCATTTACATAGACCTGACCAGCAGTGATTACAAGAAAGCTGAAGAGGCTAGAAACAGAGCTATGGCCGCTCTCAGAGATGGAAAGCATTTCGTCTCTGCGAGCAAAGTTTCTCTCTCAAACTATTTCTCGGAGATTTTTTCATACGCCAAGAAGAAGAAACTGGAAGTTGGCTACGGTGCCACGATCTGCGGGGCGAGGCACGCTGTCAGCGTTGCGAAAAATATCGAAACGGGCGAGATTTGGTCTGCTCAGGCAGTTCTTAATGCGTCAACGACGATGATTCTTTCCTCGCTTGAAGAAGAACAAGAGCTAAGCTTCGATGAAGCGTGCAAAAAAGCTGCGGAGACAGGCGTGCTTGAAAGCGACTGGAGCATTGACCTCGACGGAATCGATGCGGCGGCAAAAACCTCGATCCTTGCAAACGTCCTGTTTCCAGATTCCAAATTTTCGCTAAGCAAAGTGTCAACCCGAGGGATAAGAGAAGAGAAAGCCCGGCTTTTGATCAATGACAACAGGGCCAACCCCGAAAATCGTGTGAGACTGGTCTCTGAAATAACAGAGGATAAAATCTCCGTCGAGCCGCGAGTTCTTCCCACGTATTCTCCGCTCGCTGTCAAGGGGCGCTTCAATGTCGTCTTGTTTAGCACAAAAACGCTCGGCGAAATTTCGGTCAGAAATCTAGGAGGCGGAGTAGAGCTGACCGCGTCCGTGATAATTTCGGATCTGAAGCGAATATCCTCGCACTGAGCCTCTTTCTCAAACTATCTACGAGGTTTTCGATTTCCAGTACTTTGGGTCAATTTTTAATCCTTCAAACCCCTTGAGTCTCTCATCAAGCTCAGAATCCGACAGATCGCTAAACGATTTGTTCTTGAGATAATCGTAGCGCTCCATTGCTAGTTTCTCGAATTGATTCTTGTTTATTTTTCCACTCGCGAATCTTTCCTTGATCGTGGCTATCGGTTCTGTACGCGTCTCTTGAGAATTTGTAGACCTTTGCTTTGGATTCGTGTTTGGCTGCGATGCAGATTGAACATTGTTACCATCGAGCGAATCAGGTCGTGTGGCCTTGGGAGACTTTGCTTTGCGTGACAACTCTAGTATCTTCAGATAAGCCTCGTTGAGCTTTCTGTAGCGCAATTTCACCTGATCTAAAGTAGCATCTGGAGAAAGGCCAAGAATCGCGTAGTAGCTCTCGTTATCATTGGAATTACTCATTTAAGATCAATCTGCCAAGAGCAGCGATGTCGTAAGATAGGCTTGCTCCCCCTCACTTAATTAGGTTTAAGAGATTTGAAAATGTTTTGATTTCCAGCTCGGGTTCGAATGTATTTTGCAAAGCAGCCGAACATGGGGGAAGTTCTCGTTACCAGAATAGGGCAAATCACTATACCGGCTTCTTTAAGAAAGAAATACAAGATCTCAGAAGGAACGCGCCTCAAGGTGCAAGATACGGGAAGTAGAATATTGCTCAGGAAGATGCCTTCGACTCTTGAAATGATAGGGTCGGGGGCAAAACACGCAACTGTAGCAGATATGAAAAAACGCTTGGACGAGATAAGAGCGGAAGAGGAATAATGAAGGGCAGCTCCTACATCACAAGATTCTTGGTCGAGCTTTTTTATCCTTCAGATCGTTGTCCGCTGGCTAAAATCAAAGAGACGCTACAGCGATCGAAACCGAATTTCGTTTTGTTCATTCAATTGCCCGATACTGTCCGTCGCTTACCTTTTCCATCCACTCGACGGTTTTGTCGTCAAGCTTTTCCTGAATGGCGAAGTGCGTCATGGCCGTGGTTGCCCTAGCACCATGCCAGTGCTTTTCCCCTGGCGGGATCCAGACAACGTCGCCCGGCCGTATTTCCTCGATTTCTCCTCCCCAACGTTGGACTAGACCACAACCGGCGGTCACGACCAGAGTCTGCCATAGTGGATGAGTGTGCCACGTTGTCCGAGCAGCTGGCTCGAAGGTGACGCTGGTTGCCACCAATCTTGCGGGATCGATTGCTTCAATCAAGGAGTCAAGGCGTACAGCGCCTGTAAAATATTCAGCTTGCCCTTTCGTGGAAGGTCGTGAACCAACTCGTTTGATTTCCATTTTTTCAATTCCTCTCATTTTCTGGCTGATCGTTCATCGCATTGCCTACCCTCCATTCGTGTCCTCATTTATCAAGCGAACTTCCTCGGCGCACTGTCATGGTCGGCATATAGAAAGCAATGCAAATCAGATTGTCTTAGAGTTTTCTTCAGTGAAGATATCTACCCAGTAGTCGTTTGTGGCTCATTGAGAAATCGCTTGATTCCGGTGCCAAACATTAGCACCATTAGCCAGAAACCTATCAACAATGCAACTAGGGCATAATTACTATACAGCTTCAATGCTATCAGACCTGCAGAGATGATTGTAGCGACAAGGAAGTTAGACAGCCCCCAGATCACGTTTGTTCTTGGCGGTGACTTTTGACCGAATGGGCTACGGAAAATTTTTCCTGCGGCACCGAAAGCAAAGTGAGGCATGCCGTTCCCCAGCAGAAATCCGATGATAAAATACCATATAAGAAAAAGCTGGAGCGACAATTCGATGCACGCTACTTCTTATCTTGCGACTCAGGCACCGAAGACGATGCAGATCCTCTGGCATCTGACCCAGGCATCGCTTGCGTCAATTTCTTTCTAGACGCAAGATAAAAGCCCAAGACGGCCAAGACAAGTCCGACGACGGCTATGACCCCACCAGCGTAGACCCAAAACGAGTTCCCGCTCATTGCCGAGCCTCCTATAATTCCATCTCCTTGCAGGCCAAAAACCGCGCCGAATAATGTCAACAGAATTCCAACAATTCCTAACGCAAGAAATGAACTTTTCAATTGCTCACAACCTAGTCATGCCATGCTGGACTAGCGACATGCTACATTCTTAATTGTACGAGGCCGCCACCGGTTGTATAAGTGTTATCGGATGGCCAATATCGCCCAATGCATAACGTTTCCACCTTCCAAGCATATCATGGAAAACAAATTTCTGTTCACCGATAGCAAAATTTTGAGTGGCTCGCGGAAGAAAACCGAAGGCATCTAGCGAAAAGGAAAAAAGAGAAGAAAAAAGGGTAAACAGAATATGCTGGAGCTTAGACTTGCGGTTACTCCATCGAAGAGCTTACATTTTAGTCGTTAATGAAGTATGAGACACTTGAAGCCAAAATCTTCCCATAAGAGCAAAAAGTCCCGAGGTAGCCGGAAACGCGAAGGAAGTAGCGTACCATCCTCCATATTGGAACCTGGGTCCAAGGCCCCCGACTTTACCCTCAAGAGTACGCCTGATCAGACTGTATCCCTGCGAGAGTTCCGTGGAAGGCCGGTGGTTCTCGCCTTCTTTCCAGCCGATTTCAGCCCAGTCTGCAGCGATCAGATGGGGCTCTACGCGCAGGTGATGCCCGAGTTTACGAACTTCAAAGCGCAGGTCCTCGGAATATCCGTAGACGGGATCTGGTCTCACATTGCCTTTGCGAAGGAACGCAACCTGAACTTTCCACTCCTCTCCGACTTTGAGCCGAAAGGGGCCGTCTCGAGAGCTTATGGGGCATACGAACCTTATGGGGCGAAAACTGGTGAATCTGGCAGGGCGCTCTTCGTTATAGACGACAAAGGCATCGTCCGATGGAGCTATCTCTCGCCGGACGGCGTGAATCCCGGCGCCGATGGCATCCTCGGTGCCTTGGAAAAACTTAACAATTCCTGACTTCGATTAGGGCACTCACAATGCCCCAAAAATATGCAGCGCCTAAATTGACGATGCCGGTCGGAGAACGGGACCATGTCGAAGGTCCGTCGAACGCGACTGCCGTGCTAGTCGAGTACGGAGATTATCAGTGCCCATACTGTGGCGCTGCCTACCCGATTGTGAAAAGGATTCAGAAAGAACTCGGACCGAAGCTAAGGTTTGTCTTCAGAAACTTTCCGATAACTAACGCGCATCCGCAAGCCGAGTGGGCGGCCGAGACCGCGGAGGCAGCAGCAGCTCAGGGTAAATTTTGGGAGATGCACGACTACCTATATAAGCATCAGACATCTTTCGATGACCCAAGTTTCTTCGACACCTATGAGAAGAAGCTCAAACTTGATTTAACAAAGCTTCGACGAGAGGTAGCCCGTCACGCCTATTCAGCCAGGATTCAAGAAGATTTCAATAGCGGGGTCAGAAGTGGCGTCAACGGTACCCCCACTTTCTTCATAAACGGAAGAAGGTACGACGGCTATCCTGAATTCGGTCCACTGAAATCTGCACTTGAAGCTGCCAAGAAATAGGTCACTGGCGAGCTAATTGGTTGCCAATTGATTGGCTTCTGAAATCGAAAATTATATACCTGACTGATCTTTTCCAAGAGCTTTGGAGGGCATGATCCACTTTTCTCCCCACGCGTGGAGCGAGTCTATCACCGGCCTTAATTGTCTGCCCTTTTCAGTAAGCGAATATTGCACTGCGATAGCTTGACTGCCTAAGACCTCCCTCTGTACGATTCCCTCCGAGACCAAATATTTCAGGACCCGAGCGAGCGTTTTCGCTTCAATGCCCGTGCCAACTTTTTGCAATTCGTTGAACCTCATAGGGCCCCCAAGAAGGCTATTGATTATCACGAGCCTGCACTCGATACCGATTCTCCGAACAGCCTCAAACGCGGGCGAACCTGGATCTGCCGGCGAATGCTTTGGTCTTCTTTTGGTAGCAACCATGCAAACGGCCTCTAGCATGTGGCGTATAAGTTTGAACTGGCGTGTACGCCAGCAAGTGATAATTAGTCGCTGTGCCCTAGGAACTTGAGAGTTGCTGCCTAAATGGTAGAAAAATACGGCTTAGTTGAAAGACTGCTGAAAGCTTACGAAACTGCGCTTAACGCCGGTGACATTTCTGCCATAATGGACCTATACGGAGCGAACCCTGTGTTCATGCCACAAAACGCCCCAGCAATGATTGGCCGTGACGCTGTGAGAAAGGGGTACGAATACGTCTTCAAAACTCTCAAGCTGAACGTCCGCTTTACAATTCACGAGACAGAGACTTCGGGAGACACCGGTTGGGGACGGACAAGCTCAGCCGGCAAGCAACGATTCCTCGCCACGGGCAAAGAAGTTTCCGAAAGCAACAACGAGCTTTACGTTTTCAAACGAGAAGATGAAGGATGGAAGATTCACCGTTATCTCTTCGCTGAGGCAATCCCGACTCCGACCTAACTGATGACTGTCAAATGCCGGCCGAATTGGAAGGAATAGTAAAAGGATTACACCACATAACCTTGGTTACTTCAAACCAAGAAGTGAACAGGAGATTCTACACAGAAGTACTCGGTCTACGAAGGGTGAAATACACAGTGAATCAGGACGATGTCCTGCACCGGCATTTATTCTACGCCGACGAAAAAGAAACCACGGGCAGCGCAATAACCTTCTTCGAGTGGCCGGACCTTCCAAAAGGGCAAATTGGTCTAGGTTCTCCGCACCATCTTGCATATTCTGTTTCAAACATTGACGCAATTCCAAAGTGGAAAGCTTGGCTTCGCTCTCAAGGAGTTTCGGTGGCAGGCCCTTGCATAAGGGATGGAAGAATATCGCTCTACCTGCGAGATTCTGACGGAGTGAACATTGAAATCACGCATCCAGATAGTGAAACAATTTCTTCTGATTATCTAAAAGAAACTGACGCGGCTCTTACAACCGTGACAGAAATAACACAAGATATGCGCCTCGTGAAATTCAACCATGCTACTCCTATATCTTATGATTCCCACCAGACAGCCATGTTCTTCGATAAGCTTCTTGCACTGAAGAATCCATCTACCAAACCAAATCCCGATCAACCAGAGACCGCGATAGCTGCAATTGGAAACGATGATCAACCCGATTTTCTGCGCTACATAGTATCGGACGAGGCGGCGAGAGGTTTTGTTGGAAGGGGCAACTTTCATCATATCGCGATGGCTGTAGAGGGGGATGCGGAACAAAAGAAAATCGAACGAAGACTGAATGATTTCGGTATCCACAACTCTGGAATCATAGATAGGTTCTGGTTTCATTCCTTGTACTTCAACGATCCAGATGGAAACCTGCTGGAGATTGCGACAAAAGGACCCGGATACACAAGAGACGAGCCATTGGAGAAACTGGGTACGAACCTTATTCTGCCACCTTGGGAAGAATCTGAACGTAGCAAGATCGAGAGAGCGCTAAAGGAAACAGACTGCAACAATCACCAAACATGGCCACCGAAGTTTCCCAAAGTTGTGTCACCGCCAGAATCCATCCCCTACCAACAAAGAAGAAGATTGCCAGAGATGTGAAAACCTCAACGGTTTGAGGTGTGGGACTTGTTGCAGAGTTGAGCGAAAAACAAATCCAATTCATCAGTAGAAATCGTCCGCCGCAACATCCATTCGGACCACAAAGACGCAACAATTTAGAGCATTCCAAGAAAGAGTAAAAACGCTTGGATTTATTGTGCAACGTTTAAATCATTTCTAGAGAGCTTCCCAAACGAATTTTCGGTTGGCAAGCGTATTCAAACATCCTCTGTCTCCAATAGCAAAAAGAACCCTCATCGCAGGGGGCGCTATCTTCACCGTGATGATCATTGGAACTGTGGGCGTAAAGCTTCTCGCCGGGTGGAACTGGATTGATTCATTTTACTTCATGTCCATGGTTGCAACCGCGCAGGGTCCGCCGAACGCACCGCCCAATTTCTGGAGCAAAATCTTTGTTTCCGTGATGGCGTTTGTGTCCATAGGGACGCTCATAACTTCCATAGGTGTGATATTCGGCCCATTTCTTGGATACCTTTTCCACAAGGGCATGAATTTTGCGGAGCTTGAAATTCAGAAAGAGAAGGTGAAAACGCGAGATCGGCAGAAATAGACCTTAGGTCATTGAGCACGACAAAGCGGATTGTTGGGGGAAGACCTCGGTGATCGAGTTAAACTTAGAGTCTCAGAAAACGAATCTTTCAGACTTGAATATGTTTGGAACTTGCTCCTTTGGCATTGGCGAGCTCTTCGTCGGTTGTTATTAGAAGTGCATTTTCCGATTTTGCAAGAGCGAGTGCAAAGCAATCGGCGAGAGAAAGTTTTGGCGACTGCCTACATTTTTCCAGCCCCGCCGCCCACACGAGCTCACCTTTGTTCACAATCGAAATTTCGCCGTTCCTCAATTGATAATACCAAGTATCAGCGGTCTGTTTGCCAGATTTTTGGTAGGTCTTGTAATAGAACTCGGCCAAATTAACACTGTGAATCAAACCATCGCATCGTCTTGTGATGATGGCATCGAAATATTTTCGGACACCAGGGTGGTCAACAAAGTGTAGAGAAAAGGGCGCCGGCGTCTAGAACAACTTTCTCTTTCATGCCATTCTCTTTGCTTCTTCTCTGTGTTCTCTTTCAAGCTCCTTGACCCCTGCGATCAGAGCTTTCGAATTATCTCTCCCTGCGCCTCGCAATTCTCGAAGCGTCTTGAGCGGCACCAGAAGTAGACCCCCATCAGCTTCAAACTCCACTTTGCTTCCCTGCCGAATGTTGTATTTCTTTCTTATTTTTGAGGGGATTGCGACCATACTTTTACTCGTAACAGTGGCAGTCTGTCTCGTGCGCGTGCGAGGCACCATACAAACACCTACGTCACCAGTATGTAAGTGCTTAATATGGTGACAATGAAGACTGTTTCAGTGGAGAGCGACGGGCTGCGCTGGCGAAGTGTCAGGCTCGACAACCACGGCAGTCCCGTAGGCGAGGACCTCGGTCATCGAGTTGCCCATTTCTGATGTATCAAAACCGATAGAGACGACCGCGTTCGCTCCGAGGCTCTTTGCATGATCGGCGAGTCTCATGAGAGCTTGATGGCGCACCTGTTCAAGGAGATTCGTGTATACCTTGATCTCCCCGCCGCCCCAAGCCCGGAAGTAGGCGAAGATATTCTGACCCAGTCCGCGGGACCTTACAATCAATCCAAAGGTAGCGCCAATAACGCGAGTCACGTGATATCCCGACACGAACGGCGTGGTCACTATGAACAGATCGCTGGGAGGTCTGAATGGGTCTGGCGAGTCGGAGGGCTTCATTTGCGATTACCATTTCTTCGTAGGAAGACACGAGCTATTTACTTTTTCTACGAAGACCAGATTTTCAATGAATAATAATGATGAAAACAAAGAGATAGGCGAAGGGATAGACGATGAACCTGTGGTCTCTCACTCCCGAGCTTTCCAAGCCCTTGAAAGATTATCTCAAAAAAGATCCTCTGACCAATATTTTCCTTCTTCAAGGAATCAATGATCCCTCTCCTAATGTTGAGTTTCGAGTCGCCACAGAGGGTACCTCTGTAATGGGAGCGCTCATGATAGCAAAAAGGAGCGATAGGTCATTCGTCTGGCTCATATCGGGGTCAAATGAGGCAGGGCAAGAGCTCGTCCGTTTCATAGACGTGAGAAACGGATCAATCTTGGCGAGTCTTGAATTGAAAAAGACTCTCGAAGAATTGTTCGAGAAAAGAAAAGACCTAAAGCTCATAGACAGCTACCAAATGGACGTTATGCGTCTGGATGAATTGAAAGTAGACCTCGAAATGAAACATGCATTCAAGAGGTTAGATGCGAATGAGTTTCGGCGTTGGGCAAGGTCTGCGAATCAGGGTGGGGAACCTACTCCAGACGAAGAGGGTTATGCAAAACAATTGTTGAAGACGGCGATCCCGTTTGTCATTTACAACGGTGACGAAATAGTTTCTAGGGCGGCGGTTGATATGCTCTCCAGCGCGAGGCTCGTCAGATCAGTTTACACGGACGAAAAGTTCCGAGGACGTGGGTACGCGACATCTGTCATATCGGCCGCCGTGGAAGAGGGCTTGCGACGAGGAGGACCAATCATGTTATTTTGCCGCAGCGATAACATGAGTGCAAAGAAAATCTACGAGAAGATGGGATTTGAAACGGTGGCAGCTGTCTTGCAGTACGATTTCATTAGTTCGTAAATTTAGTATTTCTTTGTGTCCTCAGAGGATATCATCTCTTTGAGCTGCTCGCACATCAAGTGCGTTAGCACAAGATGCATCCCCTCAACGTGCGGTGTTGACTCTGCCGGAACCACTACGCAGGCATCGGCCGCGGTTCGAAGGACTCCGCCGTCGAAACCCGCTAGCCCGACGACCTTTCCGCCGTTGTCCTTCGCATACTTTACCGCCTTCAAGAGATTTTGAGACCAAGGGCCTGCCTTGTCGCTCCCCGATCCGCCGTGTACGCTTATCGCCACAAGCACGTCGCCCTTTCTGAAAAAATTCCGCAGTTGTTCAGAGTAGACGTCGCCCCAGCCGTTGTCGTTGGTAAGGGCGCTCACGAGCGGTACGTTGTCCACCAGCGCGAAGGCCCTGAATTTTTTCTCTGCGTTGTCAGAGACCCACTTGTTCAGATCGCAAGCAAAGTGAGTGCTAGTACTGGCCGATCCCCCGTTTCCAATTGCAAAAACTTGATTCTCGCTCTTCCAAGCGCTGTACAAAATGTTGATGGCAGCATCAATTGCCTTTCTATCGAGCTTTTCTGCAATGTCCGAAACTTCGCGAAGATAACCGTCGGTTCGATCTTTCTGCATTGGGAAAACGAAGCCATCCGCTTGGGCTAATTAGTCTTTTTTGTGTCTTCCATTTTCAATCAAGGATAATTTTCGCTTGCGCGAAAGCCTCTTGATCGCAATTTCCCGTTTCATCGCTTTTGATTTTGAGCGGTAAAATTCCGAGTAGACCAATCTTACTGGAGAATGGGACCGAGTGAATCTCGAGCCGATTCCGTTCGTGTGCTGGCAAACCCTTCGCTTTAGGTCAATTGTGTAACCGGTGTAAAGGTAGTCGTTCTTGCAACTCAAGATGTAGACGTAGTATGCCCTTGTCAATTCAACGCTTGGCACGACTAACGTGCCTCCGCCTTTTAACGTTCACGAACTCTTAAATTTCATCACTGAGAGATTCTAGTTATGGCGCTAGCAGAGGACGAGAAAAACGTCGTGACTGGTGCTGACTTGCTGAGAAGAGGCGCTACACTGCTTCAGGAGGCGTGCCCTCGCTGCGGTGGCGTTCAGATAAAGTACCAGGGAAAAGTCTACTGCCTGAATGAAGATGACCTAGGCGCTGTTCTAAACCCGAACAGTCAAGTTAGCGAAAAGAAGGAAAATCCTCCTCCTGCTAATGAGGCGGAGAATAGTCTGCGAAAGATGCTGGAAGATAAACTGGCGAATGCCTCAAAACAACTCGAGTCCACTAGCGACATTGAAGAGCAGGCCCGACTACTGGACCTTATCTCAAAATATCTGGAGACGATCAAAAAGCTCGGCACTTCAAAGGAGACTGTTTGAGTTGGCAAAAGATTTTCCAGAATGCATTGGTTGCGGGAAGGAAATCTCTGAGCCGAAGGAGAATAACAAGATCGGGGAGGAGTTCATTTGCGACACCTGCAGGGAAGAAATGATGTCGTCTCTGGAGGGCGCATGGAAAAAACACTCAGCTTTCCTTGATTCTGCGCTCAACTAGGAGGATTTTTGTTTCGTTAACCGAGTGATTCAGTCTAGTCCTAGTCTATACTCTCAAGCAGTTTCGTTTTGAGTGCTAAGATTGGTTTTATAGTCCTGCAAAAGAAGAAATCGAAACAGGGTTGGAATCCGATACCAAGCGTGTTGTAGTTGGCGGGATTGTTTCTCTTATCTTGCTAGTAGCAGCCTTTGCGATACATGAATTAACACAAAACGCAGAGGCAACGTATCTGTTATTATTTGCAGGTTCTACCACCTTGATGGTTATGTTGTGGTTTCTTCTTCGCAGATCGTTGCGCCTTGAAGATAATCGATCTTTTAAGGACACTCAACCTTCTGTGTGTTAAGCAGCATTTCGAGTACTTGTTTTCAGAAGAGATCGTCGTTATGCTTCTCTCTGCGCTGTTTGAAATGCCTTCTTTGCGCCCCTATGTCTCTGTTAGTCGAGATCGTAGAAGCTAGAAGGTTAACGTAACGAAACGCTCTTGAGATGCTTTTCAAGGAAGGAAATTATACCGGTGTAGGCGTCAACTCTATTCTGGGTCTTTCGGAAACCATGACCTTCGTCTGAATAGACTTTGAGTTCGACATCTCTGCCGAGCTTCTGTAATTCATCTCTTGCCTGTTCCGATTCCTCGAGCGGGCATCTGGGATCGTTGGCACCTGCAATCAATAGAACTGGCGCCTTTATCTTGTCGATCGAGAAGATGGGCGAAGCGTTTCTGAGCCTCTCCTCGTCCTTTTCGGGGTCGCCCATATTTTGCAAATCCCAAAAGCGGAGGTCTTCCCTTTCGTTTTTGATTTCGGTGAACCAGTTTAGAAATGGAACGAGCGCCGATCCGCAAGACCAGCCTTCTGGATATTTTGTGAGGCAGCACATTGTTAGATAACCGCCGAAAGATGCTCCGGCAACTGCAATCCTCTCCGGATCTGCCAAGTTTCGCTGAATCAAGAAATCTCTCCCGCTGACGCAATCTGCCAGATCAAGATAGCCCATGACGAACCTGTTTGCCTCGCGGAATGTCTTCCCGTAGCCGGTGCTTCCGCGGTAATTTGGGCGAAGCACGACAAACCCTTTCGCTACTAGAGCCTGAACAAACGGATTCCATGTATTGAGAGCCTGAGCGGTAGGTCCTCCATGGATCTCTATCACCGCCGGCAGGTTCTCTCGCGTGTCTTTGCCGCGCATTTGCTTCGTTACCTTCTTTTCGTTCTGCAGCGTCGCGCTCCTGTTCGGCACATAAATTAATGCGGGCACTCTCATTCCGCCCTTGCTAGGATAGAAAATCTGCTCACCGTCGGCGAAGTTGCTGACCTCGATGTTTTCGGGAAGGCTGTTTGTGATTTGCACGAATTTTTCCTCCTCGAACCTGTACTGCCAGACATCAGAAGGATTACGCGGGCCGGTAAACTCGAAGAAAATTGACTTGTCGTCATGCGAAAATTTTGTGGAGCTTACTACGCCGTGCCTAAATTCCACTACAGAGCCTTCGCTTTTCTCGAGGTCGTGGACAACCAACATAATGTCGCCTCCACTGTTCACGGTGTAGGCAAGTCGCCTCCCGTCGTGCGAGAAGATCGGTCTTCGATACTCACGATCAGATTTAGTCAGCCAGCGAACTTTGCCAGTTTCGAGAGTGAACAGTCCAATATCGTACGTTCCTTTTGAGGCGGAGACGAAGGCAAGCTGAGTGCTGTCAGGTGACCAGGCGGGTTCGTCTGCGTCAATCTTGAAACCTTCCTCTTCGAGCGGCATCACTCCTCTCGAAGGATTTTCTAATGAGGCGATGAAAATTCCGACTTCCTGCGCCTTGACGTTGCTCGAGTAGGCTATCCATTTTGAGTTTGGAGAGATGGTCGCGTATTCGTCGGCAAAGACATGATAGCTTATACGGGAAGAGTGTCCTGTTTCTACATCGAGAACACACGTTGCAAATTTTCCCTGCTGGTTTGAAATGTAAGCTATTTTCTTTCCATCTTTGGAAAGAGTCGCGTTCGGATAAATTGTAAAGTCGTTTGCGTTCGTCAGCTTACTAGTTTTCCTTGTTGTCAGATCGAGAGTGTACAGGTTGAATTTCTCGTCGCCGCGAACATCGCTCGCGTACAAAATTTTCGAGGAATCCGGAAAGAACTTTGGGGCGACGATGCTTTCCTCCTCGAAAGTTATCTGTTCGTACTTTTCGCCTTCCGATTTGCCGAGGTAGAGCTGGAACTGGCCCGTTTTGTTGGAACAGAACACTAACTTCCCATCCTTGGAGATGTCGAAAACAAAGACGCCCGGTACGGAAAGGAGCGCCTCGAGGTCAAGCTCCATGCTCTGCATTTTCAAAGCAAGGGCGGGTAGTCTTTCTTAAGAATGTCACTTTCTTCCGTAAAGCAGTTAAAGATTTGAAGCGTCGAGAGAATTAGTGAATTCAATGGTTGATGTAGGACAAAAGGCTCCAGACGTCGAATTGGTTGACAGCGAGAGAAAACCCGTAAAGATTTCGGACTTTCGGGGCAAGCCGACGGTTCTGCTCTTCTATCCGGGAGCTTTCACGGGCGTTTGCACGAAGGAAATGTGCACTTTCCGCGACGGCCTTGCGAAATATAACCAGCTGGGCGTGAGCGTAGTCGGTATCAGCGTCGATGGTCCATTCTCGAACAAGGCTTTCAAGGACGAAAACAAAGTCAACTTTCCGCTGCTCAGCGATTACTCGCGCGAAGCTGTGAAAGCTTATGGAGTTACTCTGGAGAATTTCGCGGGTCTCAAGGGCTACACTGCTTCCAAGAGGGCCGTGTTTATTCTGGACAAAGACCAGAACGTCAGGTTCAAGTGGATCGGTGATAATCCTGGAATGGAGCCCGATTACAATACGGTCGCGATGGAAGCCGAGAAAGTAAAAGCGATGTAGCGGCTCGCCGGTTCCTACCAGTGACAGCACTTTGAACTCGCATAATTCAAGAAGAGTGGGAATAGAAGATTAAGAAAAACCTGAAAAGTTAGGCTTCCATTCTAATCTTCTGGGCGATTATCAGTTGCCCGATTTTCGTGAATATGATTTTGTGGAAATAAATGTCCATTCGGACACTCGTATTCTGGATCTTCCCAGCTTTCAATATCACAAACTATGGTATGCCCTGTCTTTTTTCCTGTCAAACCATCGATCTCGCACTTTGAAATAGATTCCAAATTTAGCTTCTTATCGGACTAGCGAACCCAATAATAAGTGTCTTAAACCATTTCCCGTGCAACGAAGTTAACAGAATCGCATGAGAAAAAACTGAAGACAAAAGGTGCTCCAAGAATATATAGTGGTTTTCGATGGGTGTGCGTCGTACAGAGCTTTGGTGAACCATCGTTTTCGTCTCATAAGGATTTCAGTAATATTAGTCACAATCCTGTTTCTTGCGTCTGGACCAGTTGCTCACGTTGCCAACGCTCAGCAAGTCGTTGCGACCGTGAATGTTGGAGATGAACCTACTGCTGCAGCCTACGACTCCAGCAAGGGAGAGGTGTTCGTGGCCAATTCTGCCTCCAACACAGTCTCTGTGATATCTGACGCAAACAACACCGTCGTAGCTACGGTGAACGTGGGAAATGATCCCACTGGTCTAGCCTACGACTCCAGCAAGGGAGAAGTGTATGTAGTCAACTCAGCCGACAGCACACTCTCGGTTATATCCGACACCACAAACACCGTCATAGCTACGGTGAACGTTGGAAGCGGCGCTTGGAGCGTAACCTACGACTCTGCCAAGGGAGAGATATTTCTAGTCAATTATGGCTCAAACACAGTCTCTGTAATCTCAGATAACACAAACACCGTCGTTGCGACGGTGAAAGTTGGAGATAACCCTATTGCTGCGGCCTACGACTCCGGCAAAGGTGAAGTGTTCGTGGCCAACGACGGAGACAGCACAGTCTCAGTGATATCTGATTCCAGCAACACCGTCGTTGCGACGGTGAATCTGGGAGCTTCTAACAATGCCACCGCCTTGGCCTACGACTCAGGCAAGGGGGAGGTCTTCTCGAACGCCTACCCAGGCGTTCAGGTCATATCAGACGCCAGCAACTCCATAGTCGCGAAAGTGAAAGTAGGAGACACAGGTGCCGGAGACCTTGCCTACGACCCCGCCAAAGGTGAGGTATTCGCGACAAACGGCGGCAAGACCAACATCTCGGCAATATCCGACTCTAGTAACACTATCGTTTCGACGGTGAATCTGGGTGCAGGAGATTATGTCGGAACCGGCATAACTTACGATTCTGCCGAGGGAGAGGTGTTCGTCCTCAGCGGTGTCGCTGACACAGTCTCTGTGATATCAATCGGAGCGACGTCAACCACCTCGATTGCTTCTACGCCAGTTACTACGAGTTCCGCAAGCTCATCAAGCAGTAAGATCTCGATTTCGTGGAGCTATCTTGAAATTGTGGGGATCAACGTGGCCGTCCTTTTGATACTTGGAGTTTTTGCGGCAAAAAGAGCTCGCATTAACACTCGTCAGCAAAATCAACTTGCCTCCTGAAGCAGGTATGGGATTGTGCCTGCACAGGATTGGACGGCTTTTCCTCCTTACTCCGCTCCATAGTTCAAATTGGATGGAAGGAGACAGCTCTTGAAATTGCTAGAAATCTCCGAGAAGAACCAAGTACGAAACTTTGATTCTAGTCGTTTGCAAAGTCAAAATAGCGGATTAGTTTCCAAGCATTAGAAAGAGCAGAGGCAAAATCTAATACCCATTCAAACCTCGGTCGTTACCAAAATTTTCCCAGAGCGTTGAGTCTCCAGACGATGCGCATGGATAGAAAGTAACTTACAGGAAAGGCTGCCATCGCTCCAGCGATATTTCCGTAAACGAGAGAAACGGAAAATTGCACCAATACAGCAAATGCGACTGCTATGTTGACTATATTTCCCAACAAATAGGCTAATTGAAACTTGAGAAGTCTTGCCAAGATGCACTTGGCACCCCTAATTTTCTCGTCACCTTGATTGTAAACAGTTGTCCTTTCATTTATGAAGAAAGCGACCGTTCCCCTATTACAAAAGCTGCGACATACAATTCGAGGATCGAAGACGAAAGAAACGCAACTCTAGGCATCTTCGAAGAATGATAGATTTCAAAAACTCCGACTATAATCATAGTTTCCATTACAACGAAGCGGACTATGCTTGCTACCGCAAACTCTGCCGCGCGAACCAAAGCGTAGTACTTCTTCCCCAGATATTTGATTCTATTTCTGATGCCTCGTGCTGAGGATTCAGATGTATCGAGCATTGTCACGACGAGGGTAAATGCATCTAACTTTTTATCTTTTGGTTGATCTCATTTTCGGATCAGATCTTCGAAGGTACCAACCCTAGGGTCTTATGCCTACTTGGTAGAGATGAATATCCCTCACGAAGAGCAGGCTGTTGTTTGATTACTAGACTGATTTCGACGTTTTGATCAATCCACTTCTCCTTAGCAGGGACTCCCAGTCGAGCTTGTACAGGACTATCCCGAGGATGATGAAAAAGAGAGAAAATACGATGGACAATTCTATCCACGACAGCCCCAAGACATTCTTCAGTCCAAGAATTCCGCTAAACTCAAGAAGGATTTCAAAAGCACTTTTTGCTAGTTTCGCGGGGAAGGTAACTCCGAGCATGGGAGCGATCCTAGCTCTGTTGGCACCCGCGCCGATGTAGATGTAGTCATCGAGTGGCAGAGCGGGGACGAAAGCGGTCAAGAAAAGCGCGGCGAAATAGGATCGCTTGCCGAGCCATTCGTGGAACAGCCTGACGTTTTTGTTCCGCGTGAGCTCCTTCCGCAGCCCGAGCGCACCAGAATAAAGGACTAGTTTTGCGAGCGCCGCGCCAGCTCCGGTAACGAGAACTACAACACCGAAATTCTCGAAGCTGAAACCCTTTGAGATCAACTCTGCCGTCGCGAGCAGGGTGTAAGAAGCCCCAAAGAAAGGAGTCGCATTCGTTATGAAGGATATGCCGAAGAGAGTTAAAAGAACGATTAAACCATCGGAAGACAAGAGGGGAAACAGCTTCTTTGAGTTACGTTCCCTCTTCCCAGCCAGTGAGGTACTCCAACTGCTCCTTTGTTAGGTGGTCAATCTCAATCCCCATGCTGTCCAGTTTCATTCTCGCCACCTCTTCGTCCTGAGATCTCGGAATCTCGTACACGTCGGGTTTCAATTTCTTTCCTTCATTTGCGAGTCTCAGTATCGACATGAACTGGTTTGCAAAGCTCATGTCCATAACTTCGCTCGGATGCCCCTCGGCAGCGGCGAGGTTAACTAGTCTTCCCTCCGCGAGCGCATAGAGCCTGTTTCCGTTGGAGAGCGTGTATTCGATGTTGTCTGCTCTAATTTCTCTCTTTTTCTTTGCAAGCTTTTCCAGATCGCTGATGGAAACCTCGACATTAAAGTGGCCCGCGTTTGCGAGCACGGCGCCGTCCTTCATCTTCTGGAAATGCGGCGTGGTTATGACATTCTTGCAGCCAGTCGCAGTAATGAAAATGTCTCCGACCTTCGCAGCTTCGCTCATAGGCATCACCTCGAAACCTTCCATGCGGGCTCTCAGCGCTTTGATGGGGTCTATTTCAGTAACAATGACGTTCGCTCCCAGACCGCGAGACCTTGACGTGAGACCTCTCCCACAGTGCCCATATCCAGAGATCACCACGTTCTTGCCGGAATACAGGATGTTCGTAGCTCTTATCACGCCGTCCAGCGCACTCTGACCAGTTCCGTAGACGTTGTCAAAGTCCGATTTCGTTTCCGCGTCATTCACCGCGATTATCGGATACTTTAGCTTCCCATCTTTCGCCATCGCTCTGATTCTGTGAATTCCGGTCGTCGTTTCCTCAGTTCCGCCTTCCAACCCTTTGAGGTATTCGGTGTGTTTTGTGTGAACGGTGAAAATCAGATCTGCGCCGTCGTCCAGCGTCAAGTTGGGTTCGAGTTTCAGAGTCTCCTCGATACACCAGTAGTAATCCTTCGAAGAAAGCCCCCTCCAAGCAAAGATTTCCACTCCCGCTTCATCGAGCGCGGCAGCGACATCATCCTGAGTAGAAAGCGGGTTGCAACCAGACCAAGATACTTTCGCGCCTGCAGCCTTGAAAGTTTCAACAAGAACTGCGGTCTCTTTTGTGACATGCAGGCACCCCGCGATCTTCATTCCAGAGAGAGTCTTCTTTTTCGAGTGTATAGCCCTAAGCTTCATGAGAACCGGCATCCTCGACTCGGCCCATTCTATTTTCTTCCTTCCAGCGGGAGCCAGTGAAGCGTCCCTGATCTTGCTCAAAATCGCTCAGTTGCCTGTTGATAATTTGTCAACTTAAGAAGGTTCTTGCAACACTTCTTCTTCCATTTCGATGAGAGTTTCATGATGGAAGAAGTACGGGTCGTTCAGTATCGCTTGCTTGTGGAGGTCCCCGTGAAGAACGCTCATATCGAGAAGATAGAGAGCGCAAAATAGGAGGAGCTAGGAAAATGATCGTCAGGGAACCGTGTACCAGCTTGATCTTTTCGCCTTTCATCGAAATATTCTCTTGCTAGGCCGGTTAAAGATACAAGAGCTTCTTTGAAGTCCCTTGTCTGAGCCGTAAGAGCATCAATGGCTTCTCTAAAGTCCTCCCTCGACTGAGTCGATTCTTCAACGACCTTCGCGAGCGTCTCAGAAATCACATCGTATCTAGTCGCAAGATAATCGAACTTTGTGCTAACATCGCTTTGCAACCTGCCTACTCCTTTTGCGACGCTGTCGAAGCCCGCCTTCATTTCCTCTTTCATGCCGCCAAAGCCTTCAGTCATTTCTTTTCTCATCGAAGAGAGTTGCGCTTCCCCAGCTCCGAGTCCTTCATCAAGCTCTTCCTCAATCTTTCCGTGCACTATCTCGAAGTACTTTCTGCTCTTCGAGACTGCGACGGGTTTCATCTCAAGGCTGTCTACAGAGATTGGGGATCCCAAAGCCCTGATCGAGTTGGTCAGTAGTTCGATTTTCTCGTACCCACTTTGTGCTATGATCTCGACAGAACCGTCCCTGTTATTCTTAACCGTGCCAACGATTTGCAGCTTTCTTGCTTCCCTTTGGACAGCCCTTCTGAAGCTTACTCCCTGGACTTCGCCAAATACAATGATTCTAAACGCTTTCAAGTGGCCGGAACTTTTCTAGAGGTTCTTGTTGGCCAAGTCATAGAACCAGAAAACCCTTCGCCGTAAAATGGTTATTGAATACAAGATCTAGACAGAAAAATTGGCTTGTGTGTAAGAACGCGTGAGGCCCCTGCGGAAAACTGCAGTCAATTGGCGTCGCTTTGGTGTTCTCACGCGCGGGAGTCTTTTCTCTCATCTTTTATTCGGTAGTGTGCCCGTCTCAATGGGCTAATGAGCAAATTTTTATGAGTCGGAATGTGGATGGTACGCAGTCCAAGCAAGTAATTACGTTAGAGCTATGGAGTTGATGCAGTTTGTCCGACCCAGAAGATGAAATCGAAGAGAAAGAGGAAGAGTCACGGCCTCCAAGGTTAAAGAAGAGACAGTGGAGCACTCTTTTGCACTACGGGGTTAGTTTCCCAGAGGCATACAAGTCTGACCCAAGGACGAACGTAATTACAATCAAAGGTGACAAGCTGAGCATGACCGTCCAGCAAGAGGAGATGGCCGTCGCGTGGGCGAAGAAGATCGGGACACCATACGTCGAAGATCCCGTCTTTCAGGCAAACTTTCTCTCGGACTTTTTGAAATTGTTTCCTTCCAAATACCAAGACGCGACTATCAAAGATATTGTTTTTCCTACTCTGCCCGAGAAAGTCGAACTGACAAAGGAGGAAAAGAAGGCATTAGCCACCGAGCGTAAAAGGAAGAGACTAGAGCTGAAGGAGAAGTTTGGGTTCGCGATTGTTGACGGCGTGAGGACGGAGATAGCGAACTGGGTTGTCGAGCCTCCGGGTCTCTTTATGGGCCGGGGGCAGCATCCGATGCGGGGTCACTGGAAGCCGCGAATTACAGAAGAAGATATCACGCTCAATATGGACAAAAAAGCTCCAGTCCCGCCGGGAAAGTGGAACGTGATCCATGCCCCAGACAACATGTGGATCGCGTGCTGGACTGACAAGCTTTCTGACAAGGTGAAGTACGTCTGGCTGCATGATTCCTCAAGCATTCGACAGCTGAGGGACAAGAGCAAATACGACAAGGCGCAGAGACTGGAGAAGGACATCAAAAAAGTCGAAACTTACATCCTGAAAGCGATGAGATCGAAGGATCTCAGAGTGAGAAAGATCGCAACGGCCTGCTTTCTGATCGACAGGCTCGCGATGAGAGTCGGTGATGAAAAAGACGAGGACGAGGCTGACACCGTGGGAGCTTCGACACTGCGCGTAGAGCACCTGATATTTCCTAGACCGAACGCAGTCGATTTCGATTTCTTCGGAAAGGATTACGTTCGCTGGCAGAAGACCTTGGAGGTCAGCCCTGAAGAGGGCGATGTCGTGGTGAACCTGAAGGAATTCTGCGCTGGAAAAGAATCCGAAGAGCTGATCTTTGACGGGATTACTTCACGGCACGTAAACGATTTCCTCGGCAAGGCATCTTCAGGACTCACCGCGAAGGTATTTCGTACTTACATTGCAACGTCCGTTGTGAGAGAATATCTGAAGCTTCACAACAAATTTCCCGACGGGACTCCAGAGCACGAAAAGCTCTACGAAGCTCGCCTGGCAAATCTCGAAGCCGCATTGAAATGTAACCACAAGAGGACCCCGCCAAAGACGTACGAGCAAACTCTTCAAAAGAAGAAAGACAAACTAGCACAATTGGAGCAAACCCCGACAAAGACGGACAAGCAGAAGGAAAGGCTTAGGCTGCGGATTGCCAAATTCAAAAAACAGGTCGAGCTCACAGAGCAGACGAGAGATTACAATCTCAACACTTCGCTTCGCAATTACATCGACCCACGGGTTTACAAATCATGGGCTGACAGGGTCGGGCTCGACTGGAAGCTCCTCTACACCGGCACACTACAGAGAAAAATGGCTTGGGTGGATCCCAGTTCCCAGCAAACGGCAAAGCCAGAAGTTGTAGCGGTTACCGTTACAACGGAAAAGAAATAGCTTTTGCTTGTTAAAATCCTCAATGCACGCACTCCATTTCGGGAATTCGTGCGCGTCTTCTTGTTCGATCCTTAGAACATTCGTCAGATGCAGAAGAACGGATGGGGTTTTCACTTGAACAGGCTGTTCTATTGCTCTGCTTCTAATAGATTCCCAAAGATCATGCCCCTTAAGGTAATGAATCAATGACGAACAAAAGATACGTACTGACTTCGGCCGTGATCGCGGCAATCGCCGCTTTTGCGCTGATTTCAGCCGCACTACTTAGTCCAGGCATGTTGGGTATCAGCTCAACATCCACAGCGCAGTCAGGACCCAGCGGGACTCTGGCAATAGTACTGACAGACCCCCCGACAGTTCCAGATGGAGTCACCGCAGTCTATGCGACATACAGCGATGTCCAAGTCCACGTCAGTAGCGCGGGGAACCTCTCCGGCTGGTACGACCTGCACTCCTCAGGGCAAATCAACCTCATGAGCGTGATAAATGTCGGCCAGACGATAGCCTCCACTAGCGTTCCCTCGGGTCTATACAACGCGCTTAGGTTCAACATAACCTCGGCAATTGTGACCTACGAAGGCGTCAACTACACAGCAAAGATAGCAACCAGCTCCGCTGCAAGCTCTCAGTTGACGGTGCCCATAGTCGGTGGAGTACAAGTCACCCAGGGACAGAGCTCCGCGGCAATCATCGATATGACGCCGACAGTGCTCCTACTTGGAAACTCCACAAATCCACAGTTCGCATTCCTCAATGAAGCGAGGGCATACACAATCCCTGCAAACTCTATCTCTCCGGCGCTAATAGCAAAGCACCACGACGTCAACCTGACAAACCAGAGCTGGTGGATGAAAATCATCGACTCTGAGCACTACCAGATGACCGCAGCAAGCGTTTCACCAAACTCACTCGCAATCACTGTTGACAACACCGGAAACGTCTCCATAGTCTTTCGGTTCGCGGCCGTAACGGCAACGACCTCGGCTAACGGCGGCGACGTAGGAAGGGCCTCGAT
>JASHPO010000095.1 GCA_030038075.1 Nitrososphaerales archaeon
GAGAAGAGTCAACATTGTGGCTCCAGCTAATGACACTTCGCACGCTCCTGGTTGCGATTCGCCACGTATTGAGAGTACATGAAGCAACGCCAATCCCACGATCACTGTAATGCCACGACCTATAGAATCTTGACTGCCTGTCAAATCTAGTCCGCTAGTAACGTCATATTAGGGCAGCGACTGCCATACTCTATCAAATTGACCGACAGATGGATGATTGGCTTCAGATTTACCGACTACGAGTTGGCATCTCTGAACCGCTATCTGCAGTCAAATGGATACACGATAGATTGTCGGACTTCGTCCGTCCGCTGATACAGGGCCGCTTCACCCGAAGCGAACTAATAGAGGCTGTAAACCAAGGAATGGATGCAAGCAAAAGTTTACACCTGAGTACATTAGCAAGTGCACAGACATCGGAATCTCGCACAGATCAAATAAGGCGCCGGAGGTGGGATTTGAACCCACATGCCCCAAAGGGGCGCCGCGTATCTTGTGAAACATAGCCCCATGAATTCTACCTCGCAGCTAGAGGAGATCTCGAGCGCGGTGAGCGACCAGATTGCTCAACCCCGGCTTTTTTCCATTTCACGCGTTGCACGATTAAAAGGGGTTTTGTCGATTAATCAAGCCTTGAACAGTGGAATCTGCGGCACGACAAAGAAACTGAAAAGCAAAACGAGAAAAACGAACAGAGTTACGTAGACGAAAGCCCTGTCCTTCTCAATCGCGAAGAGCACGAGCGAGGCAAAAACTCGGAAAACAGGCGTGGCTAAGAGAACAGTAACACCCAACTGGATAACGGCAAAAGGTTTCAACTGTCCGACTCCTGAAATTAGCGTCGAGAGGTTGCTCGGATAATCTCCGTGCGGCACTACCGCAGCGTTATAATGGAGCAGACAGGACAGCAAGTCGCCCGAAGAGTCACAGGTATAACCCGTAGAATTGGTGACAATCATCAGAATCAAACCAACAATTATTATCGCCGTGCTAAGCAGGACTCCATAGAGGAGGACTTTGCTCAAGAAATTTTGCAATTGGGCATAATTTCTCTGTCCTTTGTCTGCTGGAGAATTTTCTGACAATTTTAGGACTCCTACAGAACTCCGAACGCTTTTGCTATCATCTCTGCGGAAATTGCGACAAGTACGACCATGAACGTTATTCTTATCGTCGAATTTCTTGATCTAAGCAATATCTTGGTGCCTATGTTTGCTCCCGCCAGAATTCCAAGGACAACGGGGGCGGCGATAAACGGGTTCACATCACCCCGAACGAAATAGATGCCCGCGCTGGCCGCGGCAGTGACGCCAATCATGAAGTTGCTGGTGGTCGTGGAGACTTTGATGGGCAGGTGCATGAAATTTTCCATTCCTAGAACTTTGAAAGCACCACTGCCTATGCCCAGTAGACCGGAAAGTAGGCCGGCGCCATACATTATGATGAGGGCAATCGGGGTACCTGTTACATTATAACTGACTACCTGCTTCAGACTTTGATCCGAATAGGAAGAGGACAGTCGCAAGCGCCGAGACCAACTGTCATTCTGAACGTTCTTCGGAAATTCCTCATGTCTTCTGAGAAAAAGCGGTATTACCGAAAGCAAGAGGACCGTTCCGAATATTCCGAACAACAAATCCGAATTAATGTAAGCCGCTATTGCTGCACCGGTAATCGCGCCTACGGTTGTGCCGATCTCGAGAAACATTCCAATCCGAATATTCGTGACTCCGTCTTTGACATAAGAGGCGGCTCCGCCGCTAGACGTGGCAATTATCGATATTATACTCGCACCAATCGCGAGATGTATATCCACCCCAAAGATCAAGGTGAGCGCCGGAGTAACGAGCAATGCTCCTCCGATCCCGACGATTGTTCCTATGACTCCAGCGGCAATAGACGTGAGAAGCATGAAGATTAGAAAAAAGAGAGGCGCCGTTACCCATCACGTGAGCCTGAAGGCCAGTTCTGTCAAACCACATTTAACACTTCTATTAGAATTTGTTTTGCCAGAATCTGCAAATCCAATCTCATCGTAGGCACGGGATTACGAAACTCTTTATAACTGCTAAGAACAATATACTCTTCCATAAATTTTCGCGCGATTTTTGGCGCGAGCGTTTTGGTATTGCTCTAAGGTGAATATGGGATAACTAGTCAGGAAGATATGACGAGTCAAGACGATCAGCAGGAGCCTGTCACGGACGAAAGAGAAGGATCTACGGATCGGCAGCAGTCCCAGACCGGCCAGGGCTATAAGAAAAATTACACATACGAAGATTGGCTCAGAGAACAGGCAGAGGAGGCGCAAAGGGAGGCAAGAAAATCTGCCAGCCCGAATTTGGCAGTGTCGTCTATGCCTGCCTTCGCAAGCTTGGAGGACGTGCTCAGATATTTCCTTTACGAGGAGGCCGGCTTGATACTTGACGCCGGCGCAGACAAGCTCGAATCGTCACTGATCGTCCACAATTTGGAATCAGTAGCGATAAACAAATCACTCATAGCGCTTACGACCAGAAAGTCTGAGGGTTTTTCGGGCGAAGTTATTGTGGCTTCGATCACATCGCTCCCGTTCAAAGAAAACGCTTTCGTTCGATGCGTTTGCTCGAAGGGACTGGAAGGGCTAACTAACACTATAGAGGTGACCAATGCTCTTGTTGAACTTTCAAGAGCGTGCAAGACCACAGTCGTTACACTCCGAAGATACGGGGACAGCATTGTTCACAGGGTCATCTTCACGAGAATGTTTGTCGACCGGCTTGTGAAAGGAGTTGGAATTCATTACGGAATCCTGCGAAGGGAAGATGGCGACTTTGTGATATACCTGTTATCAAAGGGGTTACAGAGCCAACAATCTCTCGCTATGGAGTACGCGGGTGAATCGGTCTCTCAGAAGCTCGTGGGTAGAGCAAGAGCAAAGCAAGTCGGTGTTTAAGCGCCAAGGACACAATGCATTTATCCATGGAATCTAATACTATAGATACCGGAAAGTGACGCGATGAGCAGTAGCAAAGACAAGAACAAGGCACCAATGCCGGCATCAAGCGCGGGACTGTTGAGGTTCTTCGAGGACGAGACATCCGGTGTAAAGATTCGCCCTGAAATAGTCGTGGGCTTGGCCATCTCGCTGGTCATCGTTGCAGTACTTTTGCGACTCGTAATCTCTGCGCCCTAGCAATTCCTCGCTTCTGTTAAATGCACTCATTCTTCGACCTAGAGTCCATCCTAAATTGGAAAGGACTGAGCGAGGTTAATGGACCAGAAGGTCGATTTTTCCCAAAATCTAGCTAGGCGCTATCGTCACCTCTTTCGCCTCCCCACTATTAAGGTGGCCGTAACTGGTGCGAGCGTATGCGTAATCCTCCTTGAGCTAATAATCAGATCAACGCTCGGCACACCTCCGACAATTTTTTTGGCTTACACCGTATTGGTTGAGCTGATTCTTTTACTAACTATTGGAATCGATTGTCAAATTCTAAAGAGGCGGAGCGGTATTGGAAGCTACAGAAGGCTAGCCGCAATTTCAATGATGAGCTCAGGTCTATGGCTAATCGTTTCAGTCGTCGCGCTCCTCTTGTTTGCGGTGACGCAGAGCAAAACCGCGGTCATTGATCTGACAGTAATCGGGTTATTTTTTGCAATTTCATTCAGAGCCTTTGTCTTCGGATCTGTTTTCTATGGCAGCCCGATTCAGGGTCTTCCTCTTTCATTTGTACAACCGGTTCTGCTGTCCATTCCGATTGTTTTTCCCTCAATTTCAGCGTTATCGGGATTCCAGACGATCATAGCAGTGATAGCAGGAATCGTCTATCTTGCGGCGATGGAGGTTTATCTCTTTTCAATTGACAGATCGGCAAGTGTCGACGGTCGGAGCCCTCTTCAACTCTTACAAGCCTTCTTGAACGCTTGGACGCTTGAAGATTCAGCAAAATTGGAGGAAATATTTGACAATGCGAGCAAACCGACAGAAGTTAGCTCGGCGATAATCAGCATTAATGGCAGTACCGCCGGCGGAAGTGCGAAATTGATCGTTCCCGGAATTCATCCTGGTCCATTTTACCCAATTGGATCAAGCAATCTTCCAGGCGATATATTTTCTAAAATGCATTCGGCGGACACTGTTCCTCTGATAGTTCATTCCGTATCAGATCACGAGCTTAATTTGCCTTCAAAAAGCGAAGTTCAGAACTATGTGACCTCTCTTGAAAACGCGAAACCAATTGATGATGGAGGGACGATATCAGATCCGTTCATCAAACGTCAGGAGAGAGCAAGCGTTACTGGAATCGCATTAGGATCTTCTACCTTGATCTCTTTGACCTTGGCTCCTTATGGTGGAGATGATTTTCCGGTTGAAGTAAGAAAGCAAATTGAGGGTCTAGCTAACGATAACGGCATCAAATTAGCCATAGTGA
>JASHPO010000096.1 GCA_030038075.1 Nitrososphaerales archaeon
AAAGAGACGGAGAATAAAGTCCAGACTCTGGGTTTTTCTGCTTTTTTCGTCTTTCCGGGGCCGGTTCCCTACGAGAGCGTGCCGAAGTACCTCTGCGCCAGCGACGTTCTAATTGCCCCGTACAATCCGGCAAAGATCGAGTCCCGGGAGCAGTCCAGAGAAAAGCAACCGCTCGGCTCTCCATTGAAATTGTTCGAGTACATGGCGACAGGAAAACCGATCGTAACTACATCTGTCGAGCCCATGGACGGAATCATAGACGACCACAAGACCGGTCTGCTTGTCCCTCCGGGAGACTCTCCTGCGCTGGCTGGGGCGATCTTGGAGCTCTTGGATGATCGTGAACTTTCTGAGAGATTGGGTCAGAGCGGGAGGGATCTGGTTCTGGAGAAATATTCGTGGGTTGGAGTCTGCGAGAAGATGGCTTCTGTTATGAGCAGCGTGATTTCCCGCAAGAAATAAGAAGAATCACGTATTGCTCGCAATCGTTTGCCTGAGCTTTTCTTCCTCGGCGTATGTGTATCTTGGCGTTAGTTCTCGTACTAGGAGATTTCCTTCCGTGCTGGGGCCAGGCTCGAAAACTAGATCGCTTTTCTGTTCGGGATCTGCAACAAACCATGGGACCTTCGTTAGCGCGCGTACTCTCATGCAGGGCATGTGGCCGTAGACTTTGATTGGAAGAAAACGGCCGATTTTCTCGCCGAACGCCTCACCGTGGTCAGCGGTTATTACGGTCCTTCCCGGTAGGGCGTTGATCAACTTTTCAACGTATGGAAGAGCTATGTGCAGGTTGTCGGAATATGCCTTCATGTGCCTGCTTTTTTCCTTCATAGCGTTGGCGTAGATCAGCTTGGCTGAAAGCGAAAATACGGAATCGTCCTTGTAACCTCTTCCACTCGACTGCTCTTCAACGGGCCTTGCCGATTCGAACTTTGAAACATTCAGCTCCTTGTGACCAATGTATGGATAGTGCGGCTGTAAAAAGTGCGCGATGATTCTCTTGCCCGGATATCTTCTCGCGGCTTCGAGCGTGCACTCGTACATGGCTTCCGGCAGAACTGTTTCGTGCTCCTTGCTCCAGTGGGTTCGCCAGACGGAAACTAGCCTGTCAACCCTTTCCCTGATCAATTTATCTGGGAATGGGCTTGCGCTCACGTAAACAACATCGTCGCATTTTCGATCTAGGAAATTTTTCACCAGAAACTCTCCAGTGTCGGTCGCCAGCGATGTGCGACTTTGTAGCTTACCTGCAATCGAGCTTCCTCCTATTGATTCTGCAAATACGTCGTACCTGCATGCGTCGAGTATTATGAGGTTGTTCCACGATTCGTCCAAGACGTATATGCCGTCATTTCTCGCCTCCATGAGCGGCTTGACCATTTTAGTTAGGGCAACGTCCCGCCACCATATCCGATCCTTCCAGTTCGCCCTGATAAGCGCAAGTTTACTGCGGGACTTTTCACTCTTGCTAGAGAACTCTACAGACAGGTTCTGGCCTGGCGAAGGAACCACTCAACCCTCGCTAAACTCGCCAAAGATTTATGCCTTGAGGCTATATAACGACGGCCGATATAGTAGCCATGACAATTGTGATAGATGCAATTGGCTATACAAAGAATATCTCCCAGCAGCTTGAGGCTAGTTGGCCTATCATATTATCTGGCGGACATCAATAGAATACTTGGCCCGCAAGACTTGCGCATTGAAATGAATTCTCTTTGTTGTCATTCAGCTTCGAGGCTCGATTTTTTTCCTATTCCGAATCTTACCTACTATGAGGACCTTGCAAGGCGCTTCTTGAGACTCTTCAAAATCTCACGGCTTTGTGAATCTCTCAAACAGATTGCTATTACTTTTTCAACTAAATGTCTTGAGAATTGCCATAGCGAATACCGATACGGACACGAGGTTATGCTAACTACTTATCTAGGGTTCGGGCCAAGTAGAGTTTCCTAGTCTAGCTGATAATCTGGTTTTGAGGAGAATTCTGGGACGCCGTTGCCTTTCTCTGGGGAGAGTCGCAGCTTGGATTCGTTAAAGACAGTGGAAAAGCCCGCTCGATCCCAAAACATCAAGAAAAAGGGCGAGGAGAAAGGGGCGGTAATCCTCCGGCGAAAGAGAGGTAGAAAATCGCGGACCGGCGCGATCGTCCTTCTCGCTTTAAGCGTTGCGCTGCTTGTAATTTCTTACAGATTTCCGAACGTTCTGGCGGAAGTTGACTCCGTCGTAGCGTTCGGCGCCGCGATAGTATTGATCTACAAGGACACGACACAGTCGGTCCAGCTCAGGGTCGTTGACAGGATTTTGGACTCTTCGCAGTCAGAGGTCACTCGACTTGCTGATTTGCTGAAATTGTCGCACAGCCGCGCCATTCATGTTCTCAAGGGAGAGAAGGTCGCCGAAGTTATTCTTGAGTTGAAACCCGACATCGACATCGTAGTGGAACTCGTTCCGCCGGGCAGGGCTCTCGCCGCGCTGTACTTTCGGGAGATGGCGAGGGAGAGTCCTACACTTGAAGATCTTGCAAACTCGATGCAATCGGTCTTTTCCGAGAGCTTAGGTCTCTCGCTTTCCTCAAGCATGCAGGTAAATCCCGACAGCGCTACCGTAAAGATATTGCAACCAGTGCTAAAGATTCCCTGTTCTCAAAGTGACGGCCCGGAGGATTCGCTGGTCTCTCCCGTCTCAAGCCTACTCGCGGTCCTGATATGCTACGTGTCAAAGCGCTCGGTGTGGATCGAAAAGTGCAGCCAAGTCGAGAATGTCACCACAATCGAGTACCACATGGAGCCACCTCCGGAGGAGTAGTTCTTGTCAAATAAGTACAACGTTCTGGTTGTAGCCGTAAAGGCGGCGACCTTCGTTCCCCTCGCCGCTGTGATTTATTATACCGAGTACGCGAAATGGGTCAGGTATTTTTTCTTCTCGCCGTCGAGCGACGCCGTGGGCGGCTTTATCGTTGCTTCCTTTGTTCTGTTTGGTCTCGGAGTGTTTCTTAAGAGAAAGGCCGTCGTCACGTATCTGCAACTGTCCAAGAACAACATTATCCTCGGATCGATAGCTCTTGCATTTGCCGCGGGTATCTACATCGCGGGAACGCTCTACTTGAACTCCAGCCCGGTACCTTCTTACGAGTCTCTTGTCGCATTTGCGGCTTCCTACTTACTGCTCAGATCTGACACCAGACTTATGCGGCTACTCTGGCCGCTGTTTTTGCTCCTCGGAGTCGCTCCGCTGGCCGCGCTGCTCGCGGGGCCGATGGGGAGTTTCATTTCAGGAGCTATCGTGATGCTTGCGATGTTCGGTCTGTTCGATGTATTTCTGGTAAGATCGCTGGATAATACGAATGAAAATCTACGATTGTTGGGCTTGCCCGCTTTCATAATTTTGCTTGGACTCGTTGACTGGTTTCTTACTTCGGGGACGACGCATCTCGTTCTCCTTATTCTGATGCCGGCTTCTCTTTTGCTTCTCGCGGTTCCAAAAGCTGGCGAGAGACTTCAGTATTCTCCCGTGGCGCTACCTGCGTGTCCCGGTCACAAAGATATCAATGGAGACGGATTCTGTTCGACTTGTGGTTCAAAGTTCACTTCCTCGAAGAATCTGACGTCTAGCGGACTTGCGG
>JASHPO010000097.1 GCA_030038075.1 Nitrososphaerales archaeon
TATTGTAGGGAACGGAGGGAGAGGTGACGGACGAGGAAGTTGTGGTTTGCAAAGTTGTTTGGGTCAAGCTGCTGGAGAAAGATGTAATGGAACCAGAAGTACTAGAGGATGATGCAATCACACTTGAGTCGTGTGCGGTAGTTGATGCTGACGTTTCCAAAATGGAATTCTCGTAAGCTCCAATACCAATGAGGGCGACAAATATCGCCACTATAACCAAAACTACAGTAATAACTCTTCCAATAGCCTGCAGTTGTTTTGTTAATCTCTTTCCGGCACGCTGTGGGATAAGCCATCAACTATAGCTATGGCCGGCCATAGCACTGAGCATATAAGCCTTTTAAAGGCAATTACTATGACACATCATAAGGACGTTACATAGCTCTGGATGGATGCCATAAATAAACGCATAATGCAGTACCTGAGAAAAGAGGACTGGCCGGTAACAACTGAAATGATTGCCAATGCTCTGAAAATAAGTTGGAATACTGCACAACTTCATCTCTATATGCTTGTTTCCCAAGACTTAGTGAAGGGAAAGCGCGTTGGACGCCAAAACCAATGGATGTTGACTGATAAAGGGAAAAAGGTCGTTTGTTAGCGCCAACCCTGCCAAACGACGTACGCTACTCTGAGCTAGTTTCGTTACTAGTAATGTCTAGTTAATTGTATTAGCATGCAATGGGGGACTAACATGGTTATCGGATTATATTGGGCTATTTTGCAGTGACCTCTTTTGCGAGCACTACTTCCTAGGGGCAGGACTTTTGTCCCACAATTATCAGAAAATTAAAGTGGTCGACAATGTCAAACAGACGCAGACAATCTCCAAAGAGGAGGCGACCTGAAAAAAGATGAGAGATTTGTGAATTCACACCGATTTAGGGCACCAGACCGACAACCCCAACTCGGCTCCAGACCTGTTAGCGGTCCGTAGTTAACACTTCTGTAGGAGATGGAAGTGCGGATCGTTGGAAAAAGGACTTTCGTATTCGAGTAAAATGTCCTAGCTAAAGTCTACGGACCGAAAACACATACTCTACGGCTTGCCAACCATTGACCAATCGATTTTATAGGACCCTGTCAGCGAAAGGTATCTTTCTGACCAGATAAGCTGCTCCCCAAGTTAGCGGCAGTATAATCACCGCCGCCAAGCCAAACTTGAGCAGCGATTCAATGTGAATTGAAGATAGCACAACTGCTGCAATCGTAACGATTACTGGGGCCTGGAGAATGTACGCCGCGTAAAAGTTCAGTGAGAACTTCCATAGCTTTCCCGGAGAATTGAAGTGGCTACGGAAAAAAGAGACGACGAACATGCTCATTCCCACCGCGAAGGTAGAGTCCCAGAGTGCGTAAAGGAGTGAAGAAAATGACCCGTATCCAATAAGGCTCCCCCAACCGAGCGAGCTCACCACCGTGCCTATGAGTGATAATATGAGCAGCGTTCCGCTTGCAATCAGAGCGATTACAAAGAACCGCTTTGCCATCGAGCTAGGCATCTTCATCAACCAATCGCCACGGGCAGCGACTGTACCTACGATGAAGAAGCTTAGATACTGCGGCAAGTCAAATAGAGAAGGAAATCCAAGCACTTGCGCGTTGATGGGGATAATGATTCTTAACAGATAGGCTGAAGCTGCTAGCACCAAGATGAAAGCTCCTATCTTGCGATAAGACGGGAATGGGCGTCCCACTCCTCCTCCTTTATTTCTTGTTGCAACGCGCCAAAGCACGTAACCCAATTCGAATATGAACAACATCTCCACAAACCAAAGAGGGCCGTTGCCGACCGAGTTAAAGTAGGATTGCAAATTGACCGTCAGAGGGTAGGTGAACCCGTTTGCCACCACCTGTGATGCGGGCAGATGCGAAAAGGCGACGAATACTGTAATCGGGTTGAGCACAAAGTAAAATATCAGAAATGGGACGCCAAGTCGGATGAGTCTTTCCTTTATGTATTGTCTAGCACCCTTATGGTCGAATGAAGCAGGCGAAAAATATCCTGAAAGAAGGAAGAACAAGCCCATGAACCAGGCTTGGTTGAAATTTGTAAAGAGTGAAAGCAATAGTGAAGCGACTGGGTCAGTGGCTGCCTCCGTATAATAGAAAGATCCGCTTCCCCCATAGGTAATTGCAGTGTGATGGAGGATAACCAAGCACACGAGAGCTGCCCTGAGATAATCCACAAAGTAGATTCTGGTAGCACGTAGGACTCCTGTGTCTGCGACTTGCGTGTCCGGCAAGGTTACTTCATTTTCGTTAGCTGCCAACTTACACTCGCTCGTTTAGCTTCAATTCTCTATTGAAAAAGCACGAAATTTCGTGCTCTCGATGCTTTTCCAATTAAAACGGGACGAGTGCTAGTTATAAAGAGGGTTAACTGTTCCATTTTGGAACAGGGATTTACTCGAAATCTCCCTTCCAGTAATCTAAAATTGAAGAAAAGTCCCAAGCCATTAGGCCGTCTAGTGAGAGAAACCCTTCAAGGACAAAGCCGGAGGGTGAAGACCAAAAGCCGATAGACATTGCGCTCGCTATCTTCAGGTTCAGGGCCAAGAGGAACTGGAGTTTATTACGCCCTGCTTTCGACGGTGCCAATTCTGATAGCAATTTTGGGCGATCTCTCTGCACCTTCATATGTTACGTTAGGATCCGTGGGCTCCTAGTTCTCGGCATTTTGTTCCTCGCAGGCTCGGCTGGGATGAATCGATTTTATCAAATGAGAGCCGTTATGGGGTTTTTACCAGAAAAAGGGCGAGCGGGGAGTCAAGCTGGGTAAACTGCTGGAGAGCGCTAGAACCGTTCTTGTTACTCTTCTGCCTTTGATTGCCGCTACGGTATTTGTAGCAACTGGGAACGCAATTCTTGGTTCGGCGGTACTCGCCGCGTTTCTCGCTTACATACTCGTCTATTACATTTTTGTTATATCAAGACATTCGGCAGACAGTGTCCTTCCTTTGCGATTGGAAGATTGGCTGGCCGAGTTTTTGCCACCCGCGTTTTTGCTACTGTATTTTTTCCAAATAATCAATACAACGACCTATCTAGTTTCCTTACTTCTTCTATTTTTGTTGGCAGGAATCAGATCGTCGTATGACGCACCACACGCTCTCGTGCAAGTCTTGAGTGGCAAGGACAGATTCAATAGAGAACCTCCTTTTGCGTCAGGAAGACAAGACGAGGTCAGCCCTTCTGAACTCGCTTCTGAAGGAGTATTGTCGAGCTTTACAAGAGTTGGTATAATGCTTGCACCTTTGGGCGTTGAACAGATCACTTTTACGGACCTCCTGTTTGCGGTCAATGTTTCAAAGAGCTCTTTGAATCATAGCGTAAATGCTCTCGCAGGGGCGGGCTATGTATCCGTGCGCAAAGGCTTCAAGACGGCAGGCGGGCCGCGTACGTTCGTGGAAATCACGGATCAGGGCAAAAAAGCGATTCGTACAATATTGGAAAACATGCAAACATTGGCTTACAAGTTTCTTTGAAACACACAAAATCCCGGAGAAGGTTTTCCTGACTATAAATTTCGCAAACATAGGAATGAAGTGCATCAGTGAAAACCTAAGCAACTGAAACATCGGCGAAGCTACCTGTGTATCACTGCTTTTCGCGATAGTCGTTATAATTTATGGACTACTCTTTACTAGAAACCTTATGGATCTAGCCCGAAAGAAATACGTTATCGAAGAAGGAATTTAGGCGCTTGAATAATTTGTTATCATTTTCTTACTCAAATCCTACTGTCCGCGCAGGTGTCACTCAATAGGCAATTTAACCATCACGATATTTGGCGTGTTTCATTTTGAGTGTAGGTTTTCCTCCAAAGGATTCTCTTGTGGTTGTCGGGTGTTTTGACGGCAGGCTTGTGCGCGGTCAAGTTGACGAGATCGAAAAGTCAATCCTCAAGCTCTCTAAAGCTTCTAACCCAGAAGCAGTAGGGTTGAGAGCAAATAGCGAGCCGATCTATGGGAAAAAGGAAAAGATCTAGGGACAGTCGATATTCGACTTGATTCAATTGTCTATTGAGAGAAACTACTCGACTATCCCAAGCTCAAAAAAATAGACTCCGAAATCAGCTTATTCCTCAACGGACAGGGGCAAGTGATACTCTATTTTCGAGCTCGAAAGCTCGTAGTTGAGTTTGAGCCTTGCAAGCACAGAGTTCAAGTTGTATTTCTGTATAATTTTTGGTCGCCTGTTTGCCTCGATAATAGCGTCTCTTCTCGCCGTCTCCAGTCTCACGGCCATGATCATGATCTTTGCTTCAAGAATGGATTCTTCGGTATCAAAAATAATATCTTGTGAGGCATCAGAACATTCCTTCTTGAAAGAATCACAGGTCTTGAGCAAAGATTGCAGTCGAGTGATATCCTTTTCGTACTCGGCGGCCAGTTCAAAGTCGGTTAAAGAAATCAGATCTTCTGAATATTCATTTTCGAAGGACAAGGGTTGCACTTGTGAAGAAATCCCGTCTATAAATGAAATCCGAACATTACGGCATCCGATACATGATACGGATGATTACTAGCGTTGTCGCTAGTTCTAGAAGACTTTTCCATATTCGCTGAAATACGCACTTGCCTTGCGACTGAATTTGATTGCTCCTGTTTGAGGAACAGAGAAGGAAGCTGTACAAAGTGCGGGAGACACAGCTACGTCGAGGAATCTGTAAGATACTGCGAAGGATGTGATAGTCCGGTCGTTCTCTGCTCATGTTCAGAGCTTGTTTTGAAACCACCGCAAGAATTTGAATCTCAATGGAAATGAGACGAAGATCACCCGAATTTTATCAACCAGAAAATCCGACTTCAGTGTTACACTTTCAGCTCTCTATCACAGCGTTAAGGATATTCTAATCGCTAATTCTGCAAGAGAAAACGGGAACGCAACTATAACAATTAAGAAGTACTTCCATTTACGCAAAGCTTCTTGCCAAAGGTCCAGTTCTCGAAATCTCGCTGTCAAGTGCTAGGAGATCGTTAGAGTATAGTACCGCTTGCGTCTGGGAAAGCATGTTGCTACGAGCATCTATTAGTAATTAGTTTCAAATAAGAGCATGGATTCCGGATACAGTTTCTCTTCTTGGATTCTGCGTTTTCGACCCTTTTTTCCCAGCTAATTGCCCTTTTGTGCACAACCGCGTGTCCATCTTTCTCTGGGCTAGTCAGAGGAAAATGGTGAGCCTTACGAAAAATGATGTTTTGCATCCATGTTATCGGTAAACTTTGGGCTTTGCCTTGAGTGCATCTACATTATCTCTACCAACATTGTCCATAAATATCAGTTCGGGCAATAACAGTCAAGCTTGAAATGTCCATAACGACAGGAATTTCTAAATGCCTTAACGCAAGTGGCTCTGACCTTGAGACCGTTAGCGTAGTCGAAAGAATTCTCGGATCTCGCGATTGGGAGATTCAGGTAGTGGATGCTTTCGGTACCGGAGGAAGCGCGTTCGTCACTAGGATGTCTTGCAGGAACTGCGGCGCCAGAAGGATTTTGGTGTATGAGGACTCATGCAGATAATATCGAAAAATGGTACTGCTACCTCTTCGGTTGCTCAAGCTCGTCGATCTGCTCATTATCAACCAATAAGGTAACAAATCTCTCCAATCCTAGAGCGGACCACTTTGCCAGATTCCAAGAACATTGCCCTCGGGATCCCGAAACGTCGCGACCCAGAGGCCGCCTTCGGGATATGGATCTCTAACCACCTCGCCGCCATTTGATTTGATTTTCTGAAGCGTATTTTCCACGCTCGCGACGTAGATGTACGGAACCACCCCTGCCTCGCCCACAACCTCTAGATCTGTCACCCAATGGCCGATCACATGCCCGCTGCCATCCTCGAAACTAGGATGATTTGGATCGCTTCGCACTTTCCAGGCAAAGACTGTTTCATAAAACTCTGCTGATCGCTTTGCATTATGGGTAGGAACGCGCATGTACGAGATTCCGTTAATTCTAAAGACGTGCGGATCGTCGTTATCGGTAGTACGTTTGCTACTTTTCTTGGAATCGTTGACCATCGTCGACCAAATGTTACCGCGCATTATTATCCAAATTTAAAATTTTACTCGGCGGTCGAGGTTTGATCTCTTTTGCATCGTTCTCTTATCGTTTGTGAAAATTCAAGAAGTCTGTCATAGTCGATGACCATGATCCTATTGCAACCCCTTGACTCATCTGAAACTAGAAAGCAAGAAAGAGATTCAAGAATTCGAGTACATTGATCCTAATTGCTCTATTCCAGGAGACAGGATTTCTTGTCCGTGAAATTTCAGATTTTTACTAGTAAATTCGTGTTCAAATCCCACTTCCCATGCATGGAACTGTCGTGCATCAGAATCTTCTAGCAAAATCCAAACCCGGAATTTGCCTCAATTGAACTCTTTCTTTTCAAAGAGGATCATTCCAACTATTGTACTCACAATGAAGTAGACCACCATTATTGCGAGTCCCTCCGGTATTGTGGCGTTGTATGCCGTCTTTGAACCCTTTGTTATGACATGAGCGGGATAACCATCTGGACTCAGTGCGTTCCCGATTATGTCCGAACCATAAGTCAGAATGAACCATGGTTCGATTTTTGATATTCCCGGGAGCAACGAGGATATGATAAAAAATCCGAAGAACAAAAGCATTGAACTGACAAGTATTGAAGTTGCGCTGGTTTTGAATAGCGAGCTGAAGAAAAACGTCAGAGCTAGCGCCGTGATTAGAAAGACAAGAGTGAAGGCGAACGATTCACTGAATTGTATTGGAATAATTGCGCCGAAATAGTAAATTCCGTTAGCTAATGTTATCGCTGTAAAGACTCCGATAATTGCGAGAGAAGAGATTAGAGCGCCCAGATATTTTCCAACATAAATCACAGATCGACGTATTGGCTTTGCCGCCAGAAAGTAGCCGGACTTGTTCTGGAATTCGCCTGAAATCGCGTCGCCCCCAAAGAAGATCGCGCAGAAAATGACTACGTATGATGAGACAATGCCGCTGAAGTACCAGGAATTAAAGAACTCAGGAGCCGTAGCGCCGAAGCTCGAAGCTCCCTCCAATGCTACCGCAAGGGTAAGTAATCCATCGATCAAGACAGCAATTATGAGAAGAACAAAAAATCTGCACGAACCAAAATAATTCAGCAGCTCGTACTTGGCAATCGTTCTAGCCTGCTGGATGCTCGTAGGTAACGCTGCTTTCGCAAGTGTGGAATTGCCTTTTCCGCTAATTGTTAGGTTGCTCAATTATGTCACGCACCGTCCTTGATCAAATTCATGTATGTATCTTCAAGCGCAGACGAGGGAGCTTTGAAGCTGATCGTGCCAACGTCCATTGCTCCAAGATCCTTGACCAGACGCTCCTGATTCCCCGCTCCGGCAGAGAAAACTAGACGCAGGTTTCTTGGATCAACGGCCTCAACAGAGATTACGTTCGAAAGCGATCTCATTTTGTTGATAGTCGCTTCATCCGCGGGTTTTGAAAGACTGATCTCAATGACTATTGTTGTGCCGTTGGCTGAAAATCTAGACGTTACATTCTCGAGCGAATCATAGACGAGTAGTTTGCCGTGATCGATTATCACAACTTGATCACAAACGTCAGAAACTTCGTTTAACAGGTGCGAACTCATGAAGATCAGCCGATTTTTCTTCTTTAGTGACTTGACAATATTTCTTACCTCGGTCATTCCTTTCGGATCAAGCCCGGTTGTTGGTTCATCAAGTAGAATGACCTCCGGCTCAGGGAGCAACGCTGCTGCGATGTTGATTCTTTGCTTCATTCCCTTGGACAGTTTCCCTATCTTCTTATCCTTCCATTCGTCCATTTTTACTTCTGCAATTGCTTCTTCAACGCGGTTTGCTCTTTCTGAACGCTCTATTCCATGCAATTCCGCTACCATCGATAGTGCCTTGTTAGGTGTCAGTGATGGGTAAATTTCGGGGCTTTCGATCAGGGTTCCGCAATGTCCTAGTGCCTCTCTCTTGTTTTCGTGCACGCTTAATCCATTGATGAAGGACATGCCTCCGGATGCGCGAATCAAATCTGTGAAAATCTTCAGCGTAGTTGTCTTTCCAGCACCATTTGGACCCAAGAATCCAACGCATCTTGCTCCTTCGATTTTCAAATTGAGATTATCCAGCGCAATTAAATTTCCGTATTTCTTTGTCAGATTGATGGCTTCCAATGATGGCACCAAAATTTCACTTGAAACTGCAAATTATTTTCGAATATTAGGCATTGTTCACCTGTATTACGTAACTCAGTTACCTGATCGTTAATTTCTTCAAAACGAAAATTTTGTTATTCCGCTTCTAATAACCAGAAGAGGATCAGATAATTAATCTGGAAAACAAAATGTTGATGCTCTATAGAATTGACTCAGTAGATAGACTTGGTACACGAGCACAGGGATAGAATATACATGAGGAAGGACATTATCCTAAAGCTCGTGGAGCACGGCGAGCTCAATCAAAGCAAACTCATGAGTTATTGCGGACTAAACAACGTCAAACACAAAGACATAATCGACGAACTTGTCGAGAAAGGACTCATTACGAAAATTGAAGAACCGTGGGGTTCTAAGAAGATTATCAAGTACAGTGCTTCCGAAAAGGGGAAAGAGCTTGCAAGGGAGATACTGGGGCCTTACGAGGCGCTATTTCCCAGAAGTGTTGCCGACGAACAAAGGGAGCAGGTGAAAAAATACCATGACTGAACCGAATGAAAACAAAAGTGATACTCCTTCGGAAAACAATATCTTCAGAATAACAGATGAACTTGTCAATCAGGTTGACAAGTCTAAGAAAATGATGATCATACTGATAATCACACTTATTATAGCGCTACCGGTGCTATGGCATGCTGTTCCCGTAATTACTAAGAGTTCTCCAGGGACCTCTGTGATAGCAGGTTATGGGACTGTTGTTATAGCAGTGATATTCGTTGCTCTAGGAGTAAGACAGTGGAGTCTCCTGTCGAAATGGACAACTAGGTACAAGCTGTACAAAGAGCTGCAGAAGAGGGTTGACGATAAACTCGATTTTGAAAAAGACAATTAGTCTTGAGGGCTTGTCGGTTGCTGAAACAGAGTACGCCTCGGTTCTCATTGATACATTATTTCGTAACTTGCCAAGAGCTCTTGTAATCGAGGATCAGCTCTTGCCTTTGTTACGAGCGGCGAGTATCTCAAAACTGAAAGAGCGATTGTATGTGCATCCATGGACTTCTGCATTTGAGCAAAGAAACTATCTAGGTCTCCGAGAGCGCAGTAAATTATGCCTATCCCATCCATTGTAACAGAGCCTCTCCTCGAGCGCTCATCAAGCGCTTCGATCATCTCTCTAGCCTTTTTTTCGTCCCCTCTGATCGCAGCAAGGTAACCTATCCAAAAATCATTCTCTGGATTATTTGGCTCGAGTTTCTGAAGGGTGCGGATAGTTTCCTCGGCCTTTCCGTAACTTCCTTTGTTTATGTAATAATCCATCATGCTGTCGCATGTCAGGTATGGAGCGAGGTTCATGGATGTCTGCCAAATACTGAGTGCGTCGGAATCTCTTCCTGTCCAGAAGTACTCGTCACCCAAACTTGTCATGTTCCAAGGTTCAAGAGGATCTAACTGGTAGGCCTTCTCCCTCAGCTTGATTGATTCCTCAATATTCCCCTGCGCATTCTTGATGCTGGCCAGACTCGAGTAGGCCTCAGCCAAGTTCGGGTTGATCTCTATGGCTCTTCGAGCTTCCTTTTCAGAAATGCCTACTCTATCCTCCATCAACTCCACTTCAGAGAGAGCGGCGTGTGCCTCGGCGAGTTCGGAGTTAATCGCTATCGCCTTTTCGATCGCTGTCCTTGCGCCTTCGATGGCTTGAGAAAACGAAATATGCGCGCTCATTCCCAGCGATCTATAGCAGAGTCCCTTTCCCACGTATGCTCTTGCGAAGTTTGGATCTTTCTGGATCGCGCTATCAAAAAGGCTCAACGCGTTCTTGATTTTGTCTTCCGCCGTTTCGTGCAACAACTCTCTTGCTCGCAAAAATTCGGAATAAGCGATGATGTCATTAGTATCCTTCCGGACAGGCGGGAGAGACTGATTCAGATCAAGGCTTGCAGACATTGCCGCAACCACATTTGATGCGATATCGCTTTGAATGGCAAAAATATCGTCAAGATCCTTGTCATATCTGGAGGACCAAAGGTGTCGTTCGGAGTTTGCATCGACCAGATAGACTGTGACTCGAATTTTGTTCCCGGACTTCCTGACACTTCCTTCTATCAGAGTTGTAACCTGGAGCTCTTTGCCTATCTCCGAGATCTTTTTGTCCTTGTTCTTGTAGCTCATGACAGAGGTGCGAGCGATTACCTCTAGTCCCTTCACTTGCGACAATTTGTCAATCAGTTCCTCGGTAAGGCCGTCGGCGAAGAACTCATCGTTTGAACTAGAACTCATGTTGGCAAAGGGCAAGACTGCTATTCGCCTCTGGTCGGGCAGTTTCTGCGAGGAGAGCAAAGGCATGTTTTCCTGATTCCAAGGCATGATCATTTTGAAAACTTCGATCGGGTAAATCACATTCTTGAGAGGAATCACACCTAGGCTCTTGAATTGCAGGTCGAACTTGTTATGAACATGATCAAAGACCTGACGAGTAACGCACACTCCATCTGCTTCGGCCAGCGGCTCGATTCTGGAGGCAACATTCACTGCATCGCCCGAAATGTCGCCGTCCGATCTGATCACATCGCCAAGATGAACTCCCACCCTGAGGTGAAGTCTTTTTTCCTCCGGTTTTGAAATATTGAGTTCCCTTGCGCTTTTCTGAAGGTCGTAGGCACACACGACCGCATCAAGTGCACTGGGAAACTCTACGAGAAAGGCGTCGCCCATTGTTTTGATCTCTCTCCCACTATGTCTTTTGATAATCGGCCTGATCAATCTTCTCTGCTCTTCCACAAGTGCGACTGCAACAGACTCGTTACTCTGCCCAAGGGCCGTGTAGCCAACCATGTCGGTGAACATGATTGCGAGTAATCTACGTTGACTCTCAGGCAATTAGCTCATCTGGCTTTAACCTCGCCAAGACATAAAACCGTTTTTCATCTGTTTGGCCGCATTTTCGGAAAAAACTTGAATCCATCCTGAAAAATCGAAAGTTGACGATTAAATGCCAATAGTCAGATCAAGATTGTCTAGATACTCTTGATACGTTCGTGAAGTTTCTCAAACCAGAAGTAATAATCCTCTTCTGGAAACTTTTCGCGCATCGCCATTACGAACGGCTTCAGTGAATTCCAAGCTACGTCAGTAGCGAACATGTCATTGACAAGCTCTGCCTGAGCGTAGCCTTTCTCAACAAGGAGTCCAATGGATTCGAACAGGGCTGCCATCTGGTGAAACGCAAGCTGCTTTTCTTCAGGGAGTTTCTCGAAATCCTCACGCGTGTCAATTTTTGTTTTTAGAACAGTTGTCCACGAGCGCTGTACTTCAAGACTGTTTGCCATGTCATATATGGAGAGTACAAGTGTCATCGTGGCGAGATTGTTGTTTTGCTTGAGCTGTTCAGTCGAGAGTTTTGCCTGATCGGCAGCGGCAGAAGCCTGCATCTCTGTAGCTTGTAGGATCTTCCTGTCATTCTTCAGCTGAATAACGACGAATATAGCCCCTAGTATGATAGCTATTGAACTGAGAAATGCGGCATCTGAAGAAACATAACCGAAGTTAATCTGTAAGTTCGCTATTGTATTTGGCACCCAAAGCAACGAAAAGGTTCCCATTTCATCCGAGTCATTGAGCATTATTTGGGGTTTAGGTCTCCCGCATGTTCGTGTCTCTTGTAAGACATTCATGAATACTAAACAAGCAAGATGCTTACAATTCCCAAACCGACATAGTAATACGCGCTCATGTGATGGTTAAGAAATTTCTACAGTTTGTATCATTTTTTGAATTCCCAAGGCGGGAAATGCCTTGACGATTACGTCTTTTTCAGCAATCGAAAATGTTTATTTCCTTAAAAGCCGAGTCCGCAATAGCTATAGTTCAAACATATAA
>JASHPO010000098.1 GCA_030038075.1 Nitrososphaerales archaeon
CTCTCTGACGTCGGATATTTGGTTCGAGATACGCCTTGGATGATAGCTAGAATAATTTTGGTCATTGCGGCTCTCTATGGTTACTTGTTTGCACAGTTTGTTGGGTATTTCAAATTCGCAAGGTTTCTAGAATTGAGAATTAATCCCTTGGCCCAAGACTCTGAGACCAGAAGAAAATTTCGCAGCGACTTTAGATAGCGCAGAATTTCTCTCACAGATAAAATTAGCTCTCGCGTCCGAGATGCGAAATAAAACAGAGTTGCGAGATAGTAGAAGGTGTTCTGTTTTGGGAGGAGGAAAATTGAGAACCATGAGGCATGGAAAAAATTCTGTTTCCCGTTTAGAATCGAGCTTGCGAGAAGCAGAGAAGATAGGTCGAACCGCCATAGGCAAAGTTGGCACTTCTCGGCGCCTAACGGGAGCGAAATTTAGTAGTATAAAAGTGAGAGTCGAACGGGTGATTAATTTACTGAATATTTTTAACAAAACTCCAGATACATTATTCTATTATGAGTGAAGATCTCTCAGAAGATGAGCTCGCCGAACTCCTTCGAAGTGGGAGGATCAACACTCCAAAATCATCTGCCAAAAGACGTCAAACAAAGAAGCGAGTCGCTGGTATCGACAACAATAAGCCTAGTAGGGCAAAAACAAGTGTGTCAATGACAAGAGATGCCCCAAGGGAAGCCGAGCTGTCTGAAAAAACATCAGCGAACGAGGAAGAAGAGCCTGACCCAGAGTGGCTAAGAGTCGAGAAAGAAAAAGCACAGAGGAATATTGCTTCAAAACGTCAAGATAATCTGCGGCGAGAAGAGATGCAAGAAGCTTCAAGATTCTAATCGTTATTGAATTAGATTGTCCATGAATGCAATAAGACGCGATGCATTTCAAGAAACATTATCTCGTACTGTGCGGATAACGGAATAAGGGTACCGTAACCTCTGTTAGTGAATTGACTTGTGGCTTAGGTGCGGTGTCGACGAGTGGCATCTAGATTGCAGAGTTGGAGGAGACCTTGAACTAGACAAGTCGGTTGCAACACCGAGGAATCACGACTTCATAGCGGCGGTAACGAGAAAAAATGATGGTAGATTTGAATTGAGCGTATCACCTTCGTACTTCAGAGTCTTCGACTCAAAAGTCGCATTAAACGATTATCTGAGAGCCTTGGGTCTTGAAGAAATTGTAGGCATCAATCCCCTGCCATAGATTTACTTAGGACAGTTCATTTTCCAACACCACAATTCACCTATGAGATTATCGCTAGAGTGAAGCTCGCTGGTGAATCCTCACCAGAACGCGACCAGCACGATCACGCTGAAGCTTCTTTCAACTGAGTTCATCCCTTCGACTGCTAAGTGTGAAAACTAAACCGATCAATATGTCTGACGCAGCCAACGCACGCATCTTAAATCAGGCGCGTGGAAAGCACCCGGATCTAATGGGCTCTCTTCAGTTGTCCGAATCTCTCAAGAGCCCACGTGCAGGAGAACCGGCGATCACTGTTCAACATCTCGTAAAAAGATATGGAGATTTTGTCGCCGTCAACGACGTTTCCTTTTCTATTGGACAAGGAGAGATCTTTGGAATTATCGGACCCAATGGTGCGGGAAAAACCACGACAGTTGAGTGTATTTCCGGACTACGTTTTCCGGACTCGGGTTCGATCAGTGTATTCGGGCTATCTCCACAGAAGGATCGAGACAAAATTAGAATGTTCTTGGGAGTTCAACTGCAGGAAAGCGCGATGCCTCCCCGTCTGAAGGTCTTGGAAGCCGTCGACCTTTTTGCTTCTTTCTATTCAAACCCGCTGAATCCCAACGAACTTCTTGAATCTCTGGGAATCGACAAGGTCAAGAGTTCAATTTTCAAGAAACTATCTGGCGGTCAGAAGCAGCGGTTATCCATAGCGCTAGCTCTCATAGGGAATCCCAAGATCGCCATCCTTGATGAATTGACTACTGGGCTTGATCCCGAGGCAAGACGCGAAACGTGGACTCTTATAGAAGACATCAGAGATCGCGGTGTTACGGTTATTCTCGTAACCCATTACATGGATGAAGCTGAAAGGCTGTGTGATCGCCTAGCTTTGATTAATCACGGCAAGCTTGTCGTTCTTGATACTCCTGAAGCAATTGCGGCGCTTGCAGGCGGGAACAGGGTACGCTTCATTCCATCACGCCCAGTGGAGGATAAGACATTGCTAGCGATATCTGGTGTGACTGGAATAGAAAGGAAAGAAAAGTATGTTACAGTTGTGGGCACGGGCGATCTCGCGGCATCAGTCATCAATTCTCTGGCGAAGATCGGAATTCAGTTTTCTGAAATCGAAGCAAGAAGTGGAAATCTCGATGATGCCTTCGTTAAACTCACGAAGGACAAATCTTCCAATACAACGGAAGGAGTTCAATAGCGATGACTTCAGTTGAAGAAAAAGCGGAAAACTCACGCCGAGGGGGTGGCTTTTCAGAACTCCTCAAGGTACAAGGGAAACTCGCCCTGAGAGACGGAAACGGAATCATCGGCATCGCCGTCCCTATTGGATTGCTATTGGTATTTGCATTAATTGGCGGTGCAGAACCAGGAAACCAAGGCAATACCGGTTACACTGTTCTCGAACTTTATCTTCCCATAATTTTGGTCATCGGATTTGTTTTCATTGCACTCGGGCTTCCCACCACCTTGGTGAGGGATCGAGAGATAGGGTGGCTAAGAAGAATCTCAACGACTCCAGTACATCCCTCAAGATTACTTGCCGCTCAGTTGATCATCAATCTCGTCTTTGCCTTGGTTACCGTGGTGATCATAATTTTTGGAGGAGATGTGATCTTCCACGTGGCGCTAGATGTGAATATTCCTCTCTTCGTACTCTCAATCATTCTCTCGATCGCAGTCATTTTCTCGCTGGGCATGGTTCTCGTTGCCATAGCTCCTTCACAGACCGCCGCCCAAGGCTTGACCGGGGCCTTCGTCTTTGGTCTGATGTTCTTATCAGGTCTATGGACTCCGCCTGAACTAGTCGGGGGAACTCTGGCAACCATCGAATACTATTCTCCTTCTGGCGCGGCTGTGAGAGCCTTGCTTGATACGGCCTTTAATCGAGCCCCGCCGGTAACAACCTTTGTTACGCTGATTGTTTATTCTGTCATTTTCACACTAATAGCGATCCGTTACTTCAGATGGGAATGACAAACCTTTCCGCAGATGTCAGGTCGATGAGCTGGTTCTGGAAGAGTCCAACCGAACACAAAGCTCGTACTATTTGATCCGCCTGCATCATATTAATCCACTCAATCTCACTCTTCAAAATCTTCCTGAGCTCTCCTTCAAGGATCTTCAGATGCTCCTAGGCTTGAGGGTCGTTGTCGCGTCTTTCTTGCAGACGTTCAAATAACGTGCTATTCATTCCATTACCACCTTAGCTTCTTCCCGCTTACGTATCGCCAATTCTATACCATTAAGATATCCTCCATGATATTCCATATGGTCTTTTCATCAATCTCTCGAAATCTATGGCTAATGGATTCGTTCGGCTAGCTAGGCTTTCGTTACCATGCCTCCCTGACTGACGTGCCTTTCCTCTTTTCTTTCACCACCTGAAAACATGGCTATTATTGTTGTGAAACTCAGTACCTTGGATACTGCATTGAGTGTGAATGAGATCGGGGTAGATGGATAAGAAAATCCCTCTAGAGCCCAAACCGCAAAGATGAGAAACATTGTTGATAACGAGAACAATGAGTACTTTGTTATCGCGGTTCTTTTTGAAAATAGAAGTAGCGCAAGCGTTGTAAATATCACAACGAAAAGAGTACCAAAAAAGAATATGCTTACCCTTGCTCCAAGCTTCAGAAGCGGAATAGCGATCAAAGCGAATGGAAATTCAAAGACCATTGGTCCTGCAACAGCGCCGATGAATCCGTTGCCTAGAGCTGAGACAATTCCTCCTTTACGCGTAATATAAGCGAGATAAACAAACGTAAACGCAGCAGACGTGAGTGTTATCGGAAGAATTGGACCGTACGATACAGCATTTTGGGTTTCCTCGTCAATAACGTGAATGAGCCCTAGAGAAAGTATCCATAAGATCAAAATGACTACTTTTAGGATTCTCCTAGGACGGGGAAGTTGAATTGGTTTTTTCATTCCTCTTGCTGCTAGAATGAGTCCGATTGCGATGATGCCTAAGAGTAGCGCAAGAAGAAAAGTTCCTGGTTCAGCATAGGGTGTCCAAGTGAGGGGCACTCCAGATGAAATTGTAGCAGACAGCGCCATATCTTGATCAAACGACTACCTGGAAGGTATAAAATCAGATATTGGGGTGTTGGATCCCTCAATTCCCAAGTCGCACGTGCGGGATCTTTTTCTGCGAGAACTCCTCCCATAAAGCGTCCGGTTCAAGTGCAGTTATACAACATGTAGCGTCCTCTCGGACCCAGTTTTTTCTCAATCCTTATAGGTAAGAAATTCTCTTCCTTTGGGAATGGCTGGATCACCGGAGCCTCGCAGTAATACCTTGTCTCAAAAAGGAAGGTAGCCATCCCTGTCGACATCAGGAGGAAAGGAAAACGATGAGTATTATCGATAGGGCGCTAGAAGCGAATCGCAACTATGCAAAAAAGTACAAACCACCGCCGGGGAGTCGTCCGTTCCCCAAAATCGTAGTTGTAACCTGCATGGATCCGCGCCTCTCAGACCTCCCCGGAATCTTGGGTCTCCCGCAGGCTGACATCGACGTTATCCGGACCGGTGGACCCGCGGTGACAGAAGATGTTCTTGCAGAGCTGATTGTTTCCAATCGCGTACTCGGAACCAAAGAGATACTGCTCCTCAACCATACCGGCTGTGGGTTTACGACATTCACCGATGATGAGCTGAACGCGAAGCTGAGCACGTCTACCGGAAATGCGTCACCCGCTCCCATGCGTTTCTTCTCTTATAGCGACCCCGACCAAAACACTCGGGAACAAATCGAAAAGGTAAGATCGCATCCTTGGATTGCAAAGGATGTCCCTGTGCGAGGCTTTGTTTTCGATGTGGAGACCGGTCTCCTGCGGGAAGTGCAGCCAATTGCACCGCACACTACCGTCTGAAAGGATCTGCCTATCAATTCAAACTCGCCCGCGCCCCTTTCGGGCAGACGGCCCACTTGTCGCATCGCGCCTTCGGAGGGATGATTCTCAGAATAGGGATTTAGCTGTGCTAATTAAACCCTAGAGACTGCACTAAAAATCGATTTCTAAAAAGTTGTCAATTACAGGAGATGTAGCGTCCTTTGTCGCCGAAGTCGTAGGCGTCCTCTTGGGCGCTTTCATGGGTTACCTCTTGGGTTTAAGGCAGCAGCGCAAGATCGACACAGAAAAAAACGACAAGATAAGATTGGGAGTGATCGAAGCACTGAAGGCGGAGCTCAACTATATCGTCAAGGAAGTCATGAGAAAGTCACCGGGCAATTTGGGCCTATTTGGACCACTTGATTTCAACTTTGTTTCTCTTGAGGTACCGACGTTCACGAGCATCGTAAATTCCGGACAGCTGGTTTTACTTGATTTGGATATCGTTCGGGGACTACGAGAAATTAGCTCTGAAATTCACGAGCACAACATTCTACAGGGCATTTTCGCTGGAGAGGCAGGGCCACTAAGTTCTAGAGAATCTGGTTTGCCGGATCCTGAGGCGCTGAAAGCTGTTCTTGAAAACCCGGATGCTATGGTCGAGGGCCGGCTAGTCCCCCTGCTAAAAGTAGTCATTAGTAAGAGGAATAACATTGCACACAAGTCCCAAGAAATGCTCCGAAAGCTATCAGAAACACAGTGACAGACTCTTTCTAGACCTCTATCGAAACAGGACTTTTTCTTGACGGACAATGTTTTTCTTCGTTGATTTTCATCTTGATTCAAAAAGGTAAGACAAACGAGTGAATCTACGGCGTGTCTTTCTGATCATTGCTGGTGTCGGAATTGCCCTCGCTATCTACCACGCTTATGGTGAAATACCTACTTTAGCGGCCATTAAGCAAGATTTGCGGGCCTAACCCAGCTTTTTCATGTGCAAAGGTCTTTGGGTGACACTCATCGAAGATATCGTTGAATGCCCGCCATGCGTATGGAAAAGAATCGGAACAAGCGTCCTCGCTAGTGTTCTAGTTAAGTCAGTAGATAGCATTCTCTGAGTGTACCAGTTAGTATTCTGGAAATCGGCGAAATTCCAAATATTTGGGGAAAAGTGTCACCTACTGCTGACTCGACGCTTTGTGTAAGAATTGTTCGGTCTATAGCGACAGAAATCGGGAAGGAACCTCATGTGACTGCAAATGCCCAAAGGAGAATATTGCGAAGGCTCATCTTTGGGGCGACATATGTAAGGAATGTCATCACCACATCGAACTTCATTGAAGTCGATCGACTCTGTCGAGACCCCGTCTCTATTCAGATAGGATGGCCTACTCTCCAGCTATCTATCAATATTTTAACACTCTCAAACAGAGAGTCGGAACACCAACTTGGTCCTATAATCTCTCTAGCTCAGACAGTATCTCGGACAGTCGTCTGCCTCTCTCAGTCAGGGTGTAGGCCACTGGTCGGTACGGCTTATTCAGCACTTCACGCGTCACGAAATTGCCCTCTTCTAGCGCCTTTAACGCCCTTGTTGTGGTGGTCGCAAATCCCACAATCTTCTCAAGGTCTGAATAGTTCATACCGTCCTGCTTTTTCAGCGCATTGATTATTCTCACTGAGCCTTTGAGAGAAAGTACTTCGATAGCGCCCAACCGACGCTTTGCCTTCCTAGATGCATCTTTCATACAATTATTTCACGAATAAAGATTATTACTAGCGCTAGCGATTGTTAAGTAACTAATTTTGTCTTAAGATGTCGGAAAGAATTTTCTAGAGAATTCTAATAAGAAACTTAAAACGGGGTCTTTTTTCGGCTACACTTTAAGCTCGCTATTATTGGTCAATAATGAAGCGGAAAGAGAACCGCAGCTGAAGAACTCGAGTACTAGTACGTTATTGAACCACCAGAAGATATTGAGACGTGTATTTCAAAAGCTCAAAGCACTCTAACTTTACTGAGGCCTTAAGCTGCATCGGATCGATGGTTGGAGTCAACACAGACACCAACGAGCCTACCAATTTTTCGCCCGAATATCCCGCCGGGATCAACGTGGCGTCGATGAGTGCCGAGCTGGTTCTACCCTGGGGTAATTCGACGTACGGCTATACGATAGTCCAAACTAATTGGAAAAAGTATGCAGCCTTTTTCAGGGCGAGGTCTAGGTTATCTGTGTGTCTTTGACCGTAGACCTTATTTCAGTCATCCTTGATAGTTTGGAAAATGAAGAAACCCGAAGCTAATCAAAGCAAATCGCCTTCTCAACTAATCACCAAGAGATTCGCAGAGCTAGAGGACTGGCGTGGCGAGACGCTCGCCCACATCCGCAAGCTCATCAAGGAGGCCGACCCTAAGATAACGGAAGAATTGAAGTGGAAAAAACCTTCGAATCCGGGGGGAGTTCCAATCTGGTCTGACAATGGGATCGTCTGCACTGGCGAGACCTACAAGGATCACGTGAAGCTCACTTTCGCGAAGGGCGCATCTATTGAAGACCCAGAGGGCGTCTTTACCCAGATGGGAACACAAAGGCGCGCAATCGATCTGTATGAAGGCGACAAAATCAATGAATCTGCCTTCAAGGAAATAATTCGCGCTGCGGTCAAGCTGAACTCCAAAGGAAAGAAATAGCGGCGGCCCGGTTAACAAACTGGCTCTTTGCTCGAATGGCCAATTCTCAACAAAATTCTCAGGAAAACATAGATTTTGGATACTAAGTTTTTAAAAGTGTGACATGCCCTTGAGTTAATTTCAAATGTCCGTAATTAGGCATCAATTTGAGCCTTCCGATGTTAGAGAGGATCTCTGTAGGTACTGCGAGCTTCCTAGCGTGGCTGAAGTTCACGAAATTTATTCTTCATAGATGCGTCTGCTGATATTTCGATTATTTTAATGGCCTCGCTTTTCACTGCCGCCGATTAACATTATATTGAGTTCAAAACAGTCTGGGAGCCATGTCTGAACTGGAGCTCCTAGAGAAATCAGTGAACGGCAGGATTGTAATGCCTTCCAATCCTGAATTCGATCAAGCAAGGAAAGTGTGGAATGGCTCAATCAACAAGCGTCCTGCAGCCGTGATATACTGCAATGACTCCTCTGATGTAGCAAGTTCTATACGGTTTGCGCGTTCCGCAAAGATGGAAATCGCCGTCAGAACAACGGGTCATAGTATTGCCGGGCACTCTACTTCTCAGGGCGGTTTGGTGCTAGATCTCTCACGCCTAAAGGGCATTGACTTGAACACAGACAAGAATACGATAAGAGTTGGGGCGGGAGTAAGCTGGGGAGAGTTTGATAGAGCGACGCAGAAATTCGGATTGGGAACCACCGGTGGACCAATAAGCACGATGGGTATCGCGGGCTTCACCCTGTCTGGCGGGATATCTAGACTTGCTAGGTTTTGCGGCGTAGGCTGTGACAACCTGATCTCGGTAGAACTCGTAACTGCCGACGGCAGGATTGTGAAGTCCAGTACCGCGGAAAATCCTGACCTTTTCTGGGGGATTCGCGGCGCTGGTGCAAATTTCGGAGTAGTCACCTCTTTTGAAATCAAGCTTCACAAATTCGGTCCTGAATTGCTTACAGGCGCCGTTATGTATCCGATTGAAAAGTCAAAGGAAGTCTTTGACTTTTGCTCCGATTACCTTCGCGGCGTTCCGAATTCGCTGGGGACCAGCATCCTGTTCAGGACGATGCACGGTCCTTCTGTGCCACCAGACCTTGCTGGAAAGAAAACAGTTGCGGTTAGCATTTGTTATGCAGGGTCAGTTGAAGAAGGACAAAAGATCGTCAAACCCTTGAGGGAGAACGGTTCTCCTATGGGAGACCAGATCAAGCCGACTCAATACGTAGTGACTCAAAGCATGCACGACGGGGTGAATAAAGCAGGGATGCAGAACTGGTGGGCTTCTTGCTACCTAAAAGAAATCACTCCACAGCTAGGAGAAACAGTCGCGAATACTTTTGCGTCTTGTCCCTCGCCGATGACCATTGTCCAAATTCAGAACATCGGCGGTGTAATTAGCGAGATCGGGGAAGACGAAACCGCGTACAGCAACCGCTCTGCCGACTTCATATTGAAGATAGAGGCCAAGTGGCTTGATCCTGCAAAAAACCAAGAAAACATCCAATGGGTGCGCGAAATGAAAAAAGCGGTAGAACCGTATTCTACCGGCGCGTCTTACTTGGAATTCTGTTCAGAATTCAGCGAGGAAACAGTGAGAAAGTTCTACGGTGAGAGAAAAGTCAAGCGGTTGCAGGAGCTTAAATCAAAGTACGACCCCACCAACCTTTTGAAATCCAATTACAACATTCCTCGCTAAGGAAGAAATCGTGGGGCTACGGCGGTTTTCTCTATTTGGGCAAAAATGCTGGGAAACAAAAACGCACTTCCGGTACCACCAATTTTAAGCGCCATTAAAGTTCCGTTAGGGCAATGTGCCCGCTAAACATGCCTTCAGCCACGGTAGCATTTGCACCGAAGATGGAATATCGTTACAGGTTCCTTGGCTTACCGTCATTGACCCGCTCCAACTAAACCCTCCTCCGGCATAACCACCTATTGTCCCGTTATCGTCACTTGAGGGACAACTTTGAGAGTTAGACTCAGGATAAGTACCTACGCTTAAGGGGATACTGAAGATGTAAGAATATGAGCCAGCGCAAGAAGGGGTCGAGAGGGCTGGTTCGCCGTTCTGCGTTATGCCGCATTGGAATAGCATAGCATTCCAAGGCGCATATTGAGTTGACGTAATGTTCGTCTGACCGTTGGCACCCTGCACCGCCCCAAAGACTGCACCAGTACTTGGTACCGCATAATTTGCATTTGAGATGACACTCGAAGTTTGGGAGCAAGAGTATGCAGTGTCGCCGATCGCGGGGATTGCAACCCACGAAGCTGAATATGTCACGGTCTCTGTGCTCGATTCGTTATCATACGCAGATAAATCTCCTCCAACACCAGGTTCACTAAGGTAGTAGTAGATGTAGTTCCAGGTCCAAGTGGCACTGTCCTTTTGGAAATTATCACAAGGGTAGTCAGCAGAACACTGTTCGTTGGGGACTGCTGGTATGGGGTTGTTCGAATCGTTTCCCGTTGCCGATCCCGAATATACGATCTTGTAAACTTCCAAGTTACTGACGCTTATTGTGGAGCTTGGGGTGGTGGTATGGCTGCTCTTAGGAAAATAGTCTGTGAGCAAAAACACAATTATGGCCATGATAATCACAAGAGCAATGACCACTGACGCGGAAGCAGCGTTGCTCCAGGCTCTCTTCCTCCTATTAGCAAAAGCATGGGGGCTCAAGCGGCGCCGATGTTGTACTAGCAACTTGAAAAAATGGCATTCTACCGTGTTTTAATAAGCAATTCTTTTTTGAAACGCTGACTCGAATCGTAACCTAGCTTCGTCGCGGGAAAATTTCAACGAGCTTTGGTCGAGGAAGCATTGTCAAGCAAGTATGCAGCTGTTGCTTTCAAGCACGAACAGCAAAAGTCCTCTAGTTCAAGTCAACCTTTTGAGGACGTTTGTAAGACAGTTCCCATGATCATAGCTTGAAGGCGAAATTGATCTACACTGGGATTAGAGTGAAGAATATGGAAGAGTCCATCAGATTTTACACCGAAGTCATGGGCATGAAACTGAAGGGAAGGAACACGATTAATGTGACGAGCGGCGAAGTTGCAGCTCTAGTAAGCGAAGATGGAGGACCTGAGATTGAGCTGAACTACTACAAAGAAGGAAGCAAGTACTTTGAGTCTTACTCTCTCGGTCAAGAGCTAGATCACTTGGCCTTTCAGGTCGAAGACGTTAACAAATTCCTGTTCGAGGCAAAGAAGCTCGGATACCATACTGCTCTGGAGATAAAATCACCAAACAGCAGGTGGGCCTACATACAGGATCCGAACGGAATTTTCATCGAGCTCTTTGCCTAGCACGATTTCAGCTCGGAATAGGTATCTGCGCCAGAGTGGGAAGAAATGGTAGATAGAGTGTA
>JASHPO010000099.1 GCA_030038075.1 Nitrososphaerales archaeon
CTTTGATAAGATGGTCTATCCATGCTGGTGCCTGATCGAGAAAAGTGTCAATTAGGGCAGGCTCTTGCTGGCCCCCTCCAATTTGGTTCAAATAAGTGATGACTTCTTCGCGAGACCGATTCACCCCAGCAGCGAGAGAGACACTTGAATTGGGAGCCCAGATCGCGCACCACGATCGCCTTGTCGTACCTCCGAAGCGGTGATGCTTCTCTAAGATTGTAACCTTCGCACCCGCTTCGAGTGCGCCTATGGCAGCAGATAGGCCTGCGCCGCCCGAGCCTACTACTACAACATCAGTTTGTATGTCCCACTTTTGAGGCTGTGGGAGAACCATTGATTCGGTCAACCAAAACCCCTTATCCTATAAGGGGGTTAGATGCCGAGAAGAAATCAAGGAAATTCAAGATTTGTTTTTCAAGCTCGACTTCTCACGTCTCCATAAAAGCTTTGATTCAAAAACACTGTGATGAGATTGAATCAAGTTAAAAACTCAGGTCAATTCACTTGGAGCGGTGGGGATATTGTCTAGCTACCTCCGGCCAATCTTTTTCAAATCAGGATTGTGCTGGGTTCTTCTCGGATTCTGCGTTCTTTCAGCAATTAACGTGATGACCTACTTCCTTAGACCTTCCAACGTTCTTGACTACGTAAGCTCGAAGCCAGGCGGGCTGTTCGCGGCCCAATTTATTTTCGACACTCCCGGTACTATCGGAGGTCTTCTCGGAGTTGTCTTGTTACTTTCACCTATATTGGTCGGGACCGATCAGAAATACAGAGTCAGGCTGTCGACATTCTTTTTCGTCGGAAGTGTTTCAATAGGGCTTTTTGCGACATTTCTCTGGAATCAGTTTTACAACGCAAAATCTGCCACGATTCCGTACGGCTCCTCCTCGATCGCAATCGCCGCTCAGGCGATGGACTGCGCACTCGCGCTTATTTGCTTGATTCGATTGGGAACTCTCGACAAGAGCAGGGATTCATCCTTCCTCGAAAAATACAGAAGATATTCGCTTGCGATAGTCGATGTTACTCTGATTCTGACGACGTTGTGGTACGTACTCATCCTGCAACCGATTGACGTTCCCACAAATCTGTTCAACTGGAAGATTCACGAGATTGCGTTCATTCTCGGGACAGTTGCGGCGCTTGTATACGGTTGCGCTTCCCTGTTGCAGGAATCTAGGGCAAGAAAGAAAAAAGTAGAGTATGTTCTTGAATAGAATTATTCTTCGGGTTCGACCCAGTTCTTAGAAATCATACCAGCTCTCGCGAGGCTCTTCGCATTTTCGAGGGGCAGTATCGCAACATCCTCGGGTTCAAACGGGCCATAAGTGGCCAAATCCGTTCCGGAAATCGCGGAGTACGGTTGAGTAAATCGCACTATAACATATTTTTGTTTCACGGCGTCGCTAACGCGATCTAATTCAGTAGTCTGACCGTTCAGTATAGCTTGGCATACTCTGTCAGTCCTCTTTCGAGATTGAACGAGCGGCTCGACGATGTACTGCTCTTCAGGGGCAAGCGAAGTCACGTCAGAATCCGGGTCCTGCCTGAACTTTGAAATCCTGAGCTCGATGAGCCTCCGGGAGATATCGTAGAGCAGGTTTCTCTCGGCCAAACTAAGTTCAGAGATCAGACTCCTCTCCCTTTCAGAACTCTCAGATCTGATACTCTTGATGTGAGCAGCGACCTCTTTGTAAGTATCAGGATTGATCTTGAGCAGCTCCTTGGACATGTTTTCGTCTTCAAGAAGTCTGTTGAGCTTGTCCGCCGGCGTATCCAAAAAATCATCAGCTGGCTGGTATTTTCGGTTCGCTTACTATTTTCGCAGCGCCCTTCGCGATAAGATATACAGCGGCGTATAAAGGAAGCTTATGTTTTTCATTTCGATAAGGCCCATAAGATTTCCCTCCGAGCTCTATCTTAGGGCAAATGTCAACGACAATTTCGGCCACTTCCTTTTCATCATCCAGCGCGATAGATTCTGTCATAGCATCGAACGAGGCAAGGTCACCACATTCCCTTTTCACAAGACCTGTTTTCTGGTTGAGAGTCTCGGGCATCCTGAAGATTCTGTGAATATCGGTTGTCACCATAGCGTCAAGTTTCACAGAAGTGGCATCTATGGCGGTGTAAAGGAATTTCTCGTAGTCAGCAGTCTTCTTCTTGATGGTCATTTCGCGAATCCGATCTGGGAATTCATTTGCTCGAAAAGGCGGAGTGTCTCCTGGTAGATTCTGTATATATCTGGCGATTCGCCCTTTCCACCCGGGATCGTCGGGAGAGAGTTTCAAAGATCTGTAGGTTTCGAGGAGAGCTCCTTTGCCCGCTAGATAGTCTGCTATCTCGGATCTTCCGCGCTGGTCGATTTGTTCAAGGGGGTTCTTCTCGACCTTAATGTGGTAACCAGCGTTTCCTGAAAAGCACACTTCCATCTCGGACGAAGCGATTCCAAAATCGTTTTCAAGAAATTCTAACAGCTTGAAGGTTTCTTTCTTTGATCCCTCCAGACATAGCGGACATGCCCAAGAGAATTCGAGAATTCTGTTTCCTTTACAGGCCGGGCACACTTCGGGCCGGAGGCCGAATTCTTTGCGGCCACACTGCTTGCAGAGCCAGATATCATGATCTTTCTTGCATCGAAGTTTTAGGAGGTCCGCATCGATGTCAAAGATAAGATCAGCCTTCATCCAGCCCTTCTTCTGCATCTCCGCCGATGGCTCAAGATAATATGAATTTGAGCAATAGACTCCTGCCGGAGCTTCCTTAACCAAGATTGCGCGGAAAGCGCCGATATCTCTGTAGCTGAGGTGCCGAACCATTCCGCCGCCGAAGGGAAAATAGCCAAACTCCCGAGATTGTATTTCCAACGGTTGCTCAATCTTGTCAGAGTACCTGAAGTAGTACTCTTTGAAATAACGCCTCAAGATCAGCGAGGAGCTTTCGTCCATCCTTTTCTCTTCTCCTCCTTTACATTGCCGCTTCCATTTCCAGCAGCGGGAATTCTTCTTGATGGATACTGCAGCGGACTGGAGATCTCGTAGCATTTGACGGGATCTTTGAAACAGAAAGAATGCGTCTGGAGCGTCTTGCACGAAGGAACCGTGTATTTTGTGCGCCCTCCTTTCAATCCAGCAATGTGCTCCACTTGATATTGAGTAACTGATTTTTTGAAATCAGGCGACTTTGGAAACAGGTCCATGATTTCATCCACCGACTTGCCGACGGCGAGCAAATAAGTGGCCATAAGAAACCTGCCGTAGTGCGGAACATTCTCGCCCTTCTCCAAAAGAAGTAACGCCTGCTTCAAGCATGGAGGATAATTTTCGGGCCCGATGTTGAGCGTAGTATATTTGACTCTTGGCGGCGGAGCGATTTGAATAAGTTTGCGAACTACTGAGTCGAATTCAGCAGGCAGTTTTGGCAGATTCATGTTCTTTAGTCTCGTCACCGTTATGGAACGCATCTCGTCTTCTATCAGTTGAATGAGATCGTCCCTCTGCAATGAAACCTTGCCATTATGTACTGTTCTGTTGACAAGCCTCCACCTAGGATCTCGAAACTTTGTCTCTCTTTTCAGGTAGTCAGCTAGTCCGATTCTGAACACATTCTGGACCTCAGCCGTCTCGAGTCCCAACCCCAGGAATTTCCGAACCAGCCGTTCAGTGGTCCCCTGCGTCCTTTCGGACATGTCTTTGGTCAAAAATGACTGGACCCTCTTTGCTTCTCCCGAAGCATACAGGTCTATCAGATGATCTAATTTCGTTGCCTTGACGAGCATCAAGGCCACCGGAAACGACATGATTTCAACATCGAGGTTCTCTCCGATCTTGTCGGAGACGTAATGTGAATTGATCGCCTCTTCGACTCTCTCTTCGGCGCGTTTTACAACTAGTTTGAAATCTGGATGAGCGAGTTTTGATACGGAGATGTCATTCTCGCGGATATACTCTCCTGTTTCAGAAAGGAATGGGTATTTTGCTCGATCGTCGGTGCCAAAATATTCCGAATTCACCGCAGATTCCACTCTGATATTTGTCAAGCTCGTAGAATAACGTTTAGCATGAATCTCAATGGATCCACGCAGAAGTTCCGTCCAAATATATTTCCTGTTTGAATAGCGCTGGTTCTTTCTTATATCTCTCGACTGCCTCTTCAAGAGCGTCGAAGGACTGAGCCCTCCTCGGCGAAGCTACCAAGACCAATACTACCGGGTCGCCCGGTTTGAACTTGCCAAGCGCATGGACAATGAGTATGTCTGTCAGTCCATGTTTTTTCTTCAGTTCGCCACAAATCTTACTGAGAACCCGAGTTGCGTGTTTTTCGTAAGACTCCATTACAAGATTTTTGATTTTTCTCTTCCCATCGGCACTTTCTAGCCTTGCTACGCCCAAGAAGCTCGTGGCTGACCCAGTGTTATTCTTGAGGTGCATAATGAACTGCGCGTATACTTCGCCGAAATCGAGCGATTCCTTCGAATATACTCCGGTTCGAATGGTTTTTCGGTTCAAATCAAAGGATCTACGGCTGACTACTCGCAATGAAAACGGCATGGGGCAACTCCTTCAAAGCGAGTTCAACGCCCACCCTTGCGGCATCAGGCGACCCGGGAAGACAGAACACCGGCTTGTTCTCGATCGTTCCCGCAATTGCTCGCGTCATTAGGGCGGGAGTTCCGATTGAATCGAAGCTAACCCTTCGAAAGATTTCGCCAAAACCGTCAAGCTTCTTGTCCAGAAGCG
>JASHPO010000100.1 GCA_030038075.1 Nitrososphaerales archaeon
AACGTAAGAGTAACACACTGCCCGGGAGCAAGCTCCAACACGTTGTTGCCACTCCAACCTTTGAGCGAGTCAGACAATACCATCTGTCCCGCGGTGCACGATGATGTGGAGCTAGTGGTAGTCGTTGTGGTTGTCGATGACGAAGATGTGGTGGTCGATGGCACACTCGGGACAAATACGACCTCATTCTGGCTCAGGCAATTTTTCGGCGGAGGCGGGACCGTATGTCCGTGGCTCGCGGTCGTGCTTGTGGTAGTGGTTACGCAATTTTCTGCTGTAAAGTTGCCACTGACGCCGATCGACAGCAGCTGTGCTGTAAGGTTGCCGGTGTTCGTGACTTGCACAATGATAGTGCTTGTGCTTCCCGAAACAGACAGCGAAACGATGTCGGCCGTCACCTGACCCTTCACTTGTTTGATTATGATCTGATCTTGGTTTGTCAACTGCTGCGTATAGCCTATCTGGTGGATCTGCGGTGTAATTTCAATCTGGGGTAGAATGACTCCAATTGAGGAAGGAATCATTTGATAGCCTGTCGACGTATCGACTATGGTTGGGTTAAGGTCAAGAAGGACTGCGAGAGTTCCCTTGAGTACTACCGGATTCGCCAAAGTCACGAGTAGCGTGTTTCCGCCCGTCGCCAGAGTCACCGGTGAGCTGACTCCGTTGATCTCGATGCTGATGTTTGATACCACGAAACCAATCGAATAAATTGTTGAACCATTCGGAAGATTCGCGGATGCCAGCGTTTCCGAAACATTCTCAAGCTTCAGAAGATTTACTGTAGCAGAACCTCCCGCCGGAGTTATAGTAATGGTCTGAGTTGATACCAGGCTGCTTGTTGTACTCTTTGTACTGCTACTGGAAGTCGAGCTGCTAACTGTGGTCGAGCTTGTGGCCGTGGTGCCAGTGGTTGCTGGCTCTGTCACGAGCAGATCTATTGCGCTGTACGTCAGATTCAGCGAAGTCGTACCGACCGGCACGATCGGTGGATCCGTGAGTTGAACTACCAGATCGGACTGGGCGCCTTGAACCGCTTGGGAGCTCGTACTGGAACTCGACAACAGTCCCTGTGACGTAGATGAGCTAAAAGTTGACTGGCTCGTTTGCTGACTTTGAACTGAGGTCGTTGTCGTCCCTGGCCTGGGTGCAACAATTATGGTTGCGCCAGCTAAACCAACGGCTATGATCACTGCCAAGACAATTCCGAGGATTATCTTGGTCTTGTATTCAGACATGTTTGACACATTTCACCCTTGATGGAGGATAGCCCAGCACCAGGCAGATATGATTCTACGCTTTAAAACCGGGTATTCTAAATTTAGAACGGAAGAATGAGCGGGAAGAAGTTGTGCAAATAGCATTATTTCACCGGTACGTACTGCCAGTACTACTCCCAACAGCGAAATAATATTAATCGCTTTAGCGCGTTGCTCAGTTGAGTCCACTTGAATGCCACGACGATGCGAGTCTACAGATTCCTCTACAGGCAGGGTGGTAAGCCAGTCGGCGTGCACGAGGTTCAAACTGGCCTCTCGCTCAGTTCTCCTTCGCTTGCGCACTATCACATCAGAAAGCTCGTTGAGCAGGGACTCGCTAAAGAGGAAGCCGGCGGATATGTGGTTGACAAGATACTGTTCGAGAATATGATCAGAATCAGGAGATCAGTGATTCCATTTCAGACGACGTATTTGGCGCTCTTTGTCTCAACATTCGTAATCATGCTGACAGTGTTCAGACCTCAACCGATCTCGGAGGTTTATCTATTTGCACTCCTCGTGAATGCGCTCGCTCTAGGAATATTCCTCTTTGAAACTTTGAAATCATTGAAACAAAAGTTTTGACAAGCACACCGATTCCTGCGGGCGGCTTTTTCGTAATGCTAAACTACGCTGTCAAGCATGAGCGATCTCAATCCAAAGCATTCTCTTAAAACTTCTAATAATCTACCCTAAAAGAAGAGAAAGGTTTTGAAAATCGATAAGGAAGCTAGATCAGTTGCACGGAAGGCATTCAAGGAATCTAAAAAAGCCGCGCGCAAGAAGTACAAAGAAGCAGCCGACGCGGCCTGGAAAATTTACAAGGACGAAGTGGCGGCCGCTCGAAAGCTTCACAAAGAAGCTGTCGCAGCTTTGAAGAGAAAGTAAGGTGTCCCTTACTAAGAGAGTAGAGCCGCAAGGGCAGCTCCAACTGCGAGGCGTCGATAGGTGATTATGTCCTAGCAGTGGCTTAAATGGAGCCTCCTGCCCTAACCCCGTACCTTTGTACCTGGTCACCGCAAAATACCCGAATTCGGCGCCTCCTCTCGGTTACTTTGAGAGATGCAATATTTGTAAAGAACCGATTGTTTCAATGGGAATAATCATTGAAAACAATAGGGGACCCCCTAGGAGGGGGATCGAAGCTAGCTAATGTCTTTCGAGTCAGGGCAGGTCTCAGGTACAGGTCTTCTTTTCAGGTCTTCAACCGGTCAAACATCGAGTTCCTGATTCCTAAATAGATTCTATTTCTCATAAGAGCTGAAGTATGTATGGAGTCCAGTCACGTAGCCATCGAGAGCGTTGAGCTGTCAAAGACGTACGGCAAGTCAAAGACCCCCGCCTTATCGACAGTTAGTCTTACGGTTCCACGCTCGATGATTTACACGCTGCTCGGAAAAAATGGCGCAGGAAAAACCACATTTCTCCGCATCGCCGCCACGCAGCTAAAGCCGACCTCGGGAAAAATTGCCGTACTCGGATTTGATCCGGTCGCGCAGGCAAAACAGGTCCGCGAGAGAATCTCAGCTGTCCCTCAAGAAATGAGACCGTTCCAAGTTCTGACGCCGTACGATCACGTGATGATGAGCTTGACATCAAGGGGCTGGTCATGGAGGGAGGCGAGACCACAGGCACGAAAAACGCTCGAAGAGCTCGGCCTTGGTCCTTACGAGAAAATATCCACCGACGATTTGAGCGGCGGTCTGAGGCAGAGAACTCTCGTCGCCATGGCGCTCGCAACCGATGTCGAGCTCATTTTCTTGGACGAACCCACGATCGGGCTTGACCCTATCGCAAGGCGCGAGGTCTGGAAATTTATTGTGGAGCTAAAGCGCAGGGGCAAGACGATTTTACTCACGACCCACTATCTCGACGAAGCAGAAGCAATCTCAGACCGCATCGCGATCATCGCCGCTGGCAGGTTACTCAAAGTAGGAACGGTTTCCGAGCTCAAATCCTCCATAGGTCAAAGTGTCAGGGTCGACATCTCCAGCGGTTTCTCAGAGGAGGAGCTTTCCGCGTATGGCAAGGTTTCCAGGATCGGTGAGAATCTGAGAGTATTAACGGACGAAAAGAAAGCGAACGAGCTTGTTTCAATTTCGATCGCTAGGCACGCCAGAGCAAACGTCTCTCCGATATCTCTTGACGATGTGTTCGTGGATCTAGTGGGAATGGAAGATTAATTTGGCGGACAAGGTCGCTACCGGACTCTCAAGGAAACTGAGGACCGTAATTTCCTTTTCCTACTACTCCGGAATTCTAGTCGTGATAAGGCAACCGAGCATGATCATCTTCAGCTCAACGACGCCGTTTGCTTTTGTCTTTTTCCTCTATGTAGTCGGCGGCAGGAGCTACTTGCCGTACGGTGTCATTGGCGCGACGATATCTATCCTGGTCTCGGCAGGTTTGTTTCTGGGAGCTGACGCGACGATGTACAGGATTCAGTACAAGTTTCAGGACTTTTGCGTCGCCTCGCCAGTTTCCGCAGTTGATTATATGCTCGGATTGAGCTTGGGCGAAGTAACCTTCGTGGCTCCTTCGCTCGCCGTGATTTTCGGGCTCTACGCGTACTTGGGTCTGATTAACTGGAACTTTCCACTCGTGATCTTGGTGATGGCTTTCACTTGGGTTCTGGCATCTGCTCTGGGCTTTTTCCTCTCGACTTTCATACTGCAGAGCCGCAGCGCCTTCACGATAACTTCGCTCGTGACCACGCTACTGACAGTTTTACCGCCGGTTTTTTACCCGATCGATATCATACCGCAAAAGATCAGGTTCCTCGCCTATTTTGTTCCGACGACGCATCTGTCAATATTGATACAGTCGATGCTCGGACTGCAGAAATACTCTCAGGCTCAGATCGAGCTTAGCTGGTCTGCCCTTGTCGCGTACACGCTGTTTTTCTTGGTTCTAGCGACGCTAAAAGCGAGATGGCGTCAGCCGTAGCCCGTCAGCGGCTTTGCGCTTGAAAGACTCTTCCGGCTTCGTTCACGTAGTCAGGGTACTCGAATCCCTTTCTCTCTCTGAAGGTGGTGTGAAGCTTCTTGAAAAGTTCTATGAGGATCGCTTTTTCAAGCGGGATAGTTCCCGCCCTGTACATGGAATGGAGCCTTCTGTGGAACTGAACCGGCTTTTCAATGCACGTCGCGAGCTCTAGGTGGTAGAACGTTGATTGGACTCCGTCTTCTCCCAGTACCTTCGCCAACCCGGCTAGAACGCTCTCCCTCAATATCAAGAAGAACGCTGGTTCTCGCAGCACCAGTGACATGCGGCCGTAGTCGGAAAACGCTTCAACAACAGGTTCACTAGCTGAAATGTCTTGTTTCACCGGTCTGAAATGTTCTCGAGCGCTTTTGAGCAACGCCGCTTCGTCGGAATTTGTCGACTCCAGTCGCTCGATAGCGTTTTGAATTTCGCGACCGATGCAGGATCTCACGGCTTCTCCCTGAACGCCGAAGAATTTGTCTATTGTCGAAGCAAACAAGTCAGGTCTTTCGGCGACGCTGGAGATTTCCAGCCCGTGCTCCTGGCGGAACCTGTGGTAGACTACGAACTTGACGCTTGATCCATATTTTTCAATGCCGTTTTCAACGCAGGAGACGAGAAGCTCGCTGATTCCCTGCGAGACCTCTCTTGATGGCTCTTTCAGGCTAAGCGCCATATTCACTAACAACTTCCTTTGAGGTAAGTAGTCCAGAGAGTCCTTTTGCGGCTCCCGAAATTGTCGCGGATCTGATAATTTTGATCTTGAAATCGTCAGAAAGCTGCTGAAGTGGGTCGTAATTGCTGAGTCGACTGTCCCCCGTGTCGGAAAAGTACGAACACAAATGAATTATTCCCGAAAGGCTGGGTTTGCAGTCCACAGACTTCGCTCGCATTCGCAGTAGCCCGAGTGAAATCTGATCGTAGATTTCATCGTCGCTCATGACATCCAAAATGGATGTTCTATAGGAAACGATGTCAAGGACTATAGTTTCAGATTCCCTTTCGGCAACAATGTCAAACCCTTGCTTGTATCCGCTTTCGCCTGATATTTGCGAACTAGTCTCGCAGTTGTATCCTAGTCCCTCAAGGACATCAATTATCTCGTTTACCTTGATTCCATTGACTACGAAGTC
>JASHPO010000101.1 GCA_030038075.1 Nitrososphaerales archaeon
GTTTGCGAGTCTGGGCTTTTCCGTCCACTCGTAGAATTTTGACCTTGCGTTGAAGCTTTTTCCAAAGTCAAAAAATATCCTGGTGCCCTTGTCTTCGAGAAGAATTTTGTTTCCGCCGATCTCACCAATGCCGCCGTACAGGGTGATAGTCGGCATGCGCTTCGAGAATTCCGAAGGACGATTCTGATTTATGTGAAGCTATATTGCATGAAGACGGCACTTACAGATTGCGCAATTCAATGTCCAAAACGACGTAGGTAGGAAAATATTACCATGAAACCTTTAAGAAACATGCTAATATTGCATTGAAGATAGCGTGTAGCCATTGGCGCAGTCAGCTAGTTCTGGACTCTCGCTGGAAAGAGAAGGAAAACCGAGAGACAAAGGGGTTACTTATACTAACGACAGGCTGAACGTGTTAAACAAGGATCTTCTGGAACACGCTGCCGAATACATCGATTATGTCAAGATTGGCCTGAGCTACCCGCTTTTGCTCGACAGGTCGAAATTGATCGAAAGGATTCGGTACTACCATGATGTTGGAATAAAGGTTCAGAGCGGTGGAACGCTAGTACAGGTAGCGTACAAGAAGAGAATGCTTGCACAGGTTCTTGACAGATTGCATTCGTTGGGATTTGACACTGTCGAGATAAGCGAGTCTGCGATCGACATTCCCAAGGAAACGAAGGAGGAAATTGTGAACACGATCGGGCGACTATCAATGGATTATATTTTCGAAGTTGGAAAAAATGATCCCGGCCATGCTGTTCCCGTTCCTTTCATGATATCCAAGATTGAAGAGGCGCTGGAATTCAAAAGTTCCAAGGTCATCATAGAAGGCGGCCGAGGCAGGGGAGTCGGCATCTACGACGAGCAGGGCGGCATAGTCTGGGACACACTGAACGATATAGTCGGACGGTTCGGTCCACCAAAACTGATCTTCGAGGCGCCACTGGAAACACAGCGCACTGCCCTAATTTTGGAGTTCGGACCCAACGTGAACCTTGCAGGGGTTTCGGTTGACGAGGTGCTTCCGCTGGAGATGCAGAGACTCGGGTTGACGATAGAAACTCTGGGAGTTTCACCTCCCGTTCAGAATGTTCAGGGTTCGCCGGCGGCAAAATTCGTATACCATCTCATCAAGGCCGAGCACCCAATCGACCAGCCGACACTAATCCAAAGATCAGGACTTCCAAAAAGGACCCTGCAAGCTGCTTTGAGCTCTCTGGTCGAAAGCGGGCTTATCCGCGAAGTTTCGGACATGTCAGATTTGCGCCGACACAAGTACACCCCTAGGTAAAACATTGCTATGTAAACAATATACGATGGTTTTTATGTTGCCAACATAAAAGGTGAGGGAACTTGACGGACGTTACCACCAACATTCCTCCGGATTCGACGAAAGATTCGCTTAGTGCGAATAGGATCCTCCTAGCGCTAGTTGGCGTAGCGCTTCTGGTCAACTACGTCGAGACAATGGTGATCCCTGGAATTCCGACCATCCAGAGTCATTTCGCAACTACGTCCACGATCTCCTCTTGGATAACGTCTGCCTACCTCATAGTCGGCGCGGCAGTTTCACCGTTGTTCGGAAAGCTTGGAGACAGTTATGGAAAGAAAAGAATGTTCCTGATTTCGCTAGTATTCTATATGGCTGGGGTGGGAATTGCAGGGTTCTCGCCCTCGATATACTTCCTCCTGTTCGCGCGAGGCCTCCAAGGCATAGGATTCGCAATAATTCCACTGTCTCTCGCGATTGTTTCGGAGTCATTCCCCAAAGAAAAAATTAGCACCGCGCAGGGGATTATCAGCGGAACCTTCGCAATCGGCGCGGCGGCCGGATTGATCATTGGCTCTTACGTCGTCGAAGATCTGGGCTGGCAGTACGCGTTTCACACAGCCCTAGTGCTGAGCTTGGTTCTGTTCGCCGTTGTAGCCAAAGTGCTCCAGAGAGATAGACCTGGGATTAAGCAAAAAATCGACTACCTCGGTGCCTCTATATTGATGGCAGGCGTAATTCTGGTACTAGTCTACATAACTGAAGGCCCGTCCCTCGGCTGGCTTTCGTTCCAAGAATTGCTGTTGCTGATTCCCGGCCTTGCCCTAACTTTCTACTTCTTTGTTTTCGAGCGTAACAGGACGAACCCGTTGATTCATCTTGGACTGCTTCGCATAAGAAATGTATTCGTCGCAAATATGATCGGGCTGGTATCCGCTATAGTGATGTTTCTGCTATTCTTTGCGGTCGTTTACTATACTCAATTGCCGATCTCGGTCGGCCTCGGTCTGAGCGTAATTGCGTCAGGAATCAGCATGGCTCCATCGACACTTGGAATGATGGCTGTCGGCCCATCGATAGGAAGATTCATCCCGAGGTACGGTCCCAAGCCAGCACTTTTGATAGGTTCCGGAGTTTTGATAGCGGGGCTCTTCCTCTTCTTGCTCAATAGAGCTACTAGAATCGATGTCGTGGTGGATATGGTTGTTGCGCTCGCTGGTATCGTCTGCATAATTGTCCCCATAGTAAATATGGTCGCAATATCGGTCCCGCGTGAGAACATTGCCGTCGGTCTGGGAATGAACACTCTCTTGAGAAATATTGGTGGTGCCATAGGTCCCGTTGTTGCAACCAGTGTAATGTCTTCGTATACTAGTCAGTACGTTGTCAACGGGTTTGCGGTTCCTGGTAAATTCTTCCCAAACGCGACGGCTTTTAACATTAATTTCGAGATTGGAATCGCGCTGACCATCGTAGTAATAGCGCTCAGTCTAGCGACAAAGAACTATACGTTCCGGAAAAGCTAGAACCCGTTAATGCTTCGATCGGCAGCATAAAGGACTGACCGAATTGATAGAGGCATGCATTTACTACGATAGAACCCAGAAATATAACGGCCCACAGCTGGACGAAATTCTCGCCAAGTTCCTCGAACTGGGTTCGATCAAAGTCCGCGTAAAGCAGACCGACAGAGTCGATCTCAGGAGCGAAGATCAGGTCATCGAGGACATCAGAAGGATTCAGCCTCAATGGCGGGGTTCGGTAGTTGCCTCTGGCGGCAGCGCGCTTCCGATATCAGGATCAAAGAAACTGAATCTGCAGAACACGCCGGTAATATTGGTCAGAGAAAGCAAAAAACCAGTCTATGTTTTTCCCTGCAAGATCGGGGAGAGGTATTATTCCGTCCTGAACGGCATTTCGTTTCTCAGAGAAAATCTGCCCACGATAGCGAAACTGGAGGGCAAGATGGAGGATTCTCTGGTCGCTTTGATTTTGCGTTCACCTCAGGAGCTTGAGGACGGGCTCGTTCCCGACGACCTAGAGCATGAAACTCCGACGGGAAAGACAGATCTCGTCTTCAGAGACAGTGGCGGACGCTTTCTCGTCGTGGAGGTCGAGCGAGAGGCGACAGATTCTGCAGTAGGTCAGATTTTGAGACTATCCGCGGGATTTGAGAAGCGTCACGATCTCGATTCAAATTCCGTAAGAGCAGCAATAGTGTGTTATCGAATCAATCCACACGTTCTCGCCGCGTGTAAGCGTGCAAACATTTCGGTGTGGAAATACGATCAGAACGAGGAAAAATTCAGGAAGGCATAGAAGGTGGCTGCACTGCCGCCTGAGTCTTGTCCTTTTTAGACTCGTTCCGATCGTAGAGCAGCTGAGTCACCAGAATAGCCAAGATGAGTAACGCCAGGTATTCGTTGTACGGCTGGACCGTCGCATAACCTATGAGAGGGAAAAGCAGTACCACCTGTCCGATATACATCGACGAGTTGATGTCAACGTCTATGGGAGGTTCAGAAATGGAAAAAGGATTGTTGTCCCCCTTCGTTTGCACGATCCGCTGTCCCTGCGCATTCGTCGTAATCAAAACGATCCTGTGTATTACATAACACGGAACGGCGGTCTCTTGTGTGAGCGAACTAGTAGGCGCGCTGTCACAGGCCTGCCCATATGCGATCAGCGGTACGAAGACTATGATATCGCCGTTCTTGAGCTGGTTGAACGGAACCTTTTCGATTACTGCTATGGTGCCCGGCATGATCGTCGGCTGCATACTCGTTCCCGTGACAATAGTGAAAGGGAATGTCTCCTGTGTAACCACGATTATTGCGCCGTAACAGGCAAGTATCGCGAAGACCGGAATCAGATATATGAGTACCCTCAGTACGGGATTTGATTTCTCTTTGGGCTTTTGCAATTGGTCAATCCTTACTCGAAAGTACGCTCTAAGAGGAAAAATGCGCTCTCTTCCTTCAACCGGACTGTAGGCTATTTCTTGCTTATGGATGATTTGGGATTTCAGTCTTAAATATCATAACGGAACTCGAACAATCACCTTGAAATCGGAAAATCCCTTCGACAACGCGCTCGCCCAGCTTGCTTCGATTACAGACATCGTCTCGATCGATCCGGAGTATTATGAAATTCTCAAAAATCCGAGAAGGCAGGTGGTCGTTTCTCTGCCGCTGAAGCTTTCCAACGGCGAAGCTGTCACATTTACCGGATACAGAGTGCAGCACAACAACGCGAGAGGCCCTTACAAGGGCGGAATAAGGTACCACCAGAACGTCTCCCTTGACGAAGTGAAAGCTCTGTCCATGTGGATGACGTGGAAGGGCGCCGTCATTGACATCCCGTTTGGAGGGGCGAAGGGAGGCGTCACAGTAGATCCGTTCAAGCTGGGCATGGACGATCTTGAGCGGCTGACAAGAAAATACGTTTCAACCATAGAGCGCGACATTGGTCCGGAAATTGACATTCCCGCGCCAGACCTCAACACCAATCCTCAAACGATGGCGTGGATAATGAACGAATACTCCAAGATGCACGGACACAATGTGCCGGCATGCGTCACAGGAAAACCGATCGAGTTGGGCGGCTCCGAAGGAAGAAACGCGGCCACTGGACGGGGCGTGGCGATTTGCGTGAGAGAAGCCGTAAAGAAATATCTTCACAAAGATGTGAAGGACATCACGGTCGCCGTCCAGGGTTTCGGAAACGTGGGCTCGAATACAGTGATGTCGCTTATGGAGATGGGGGCCAAAATAGTTGCGGTCAGCGATGTCTTTGGAGGCGCGAAACCCATCGGCAAGAAATATTTCGAACAGTCGTTCGACTCATTGCAGACCTCTGCCCTCAAGGCCGGGTCGGTCAGCAAAATTCCCAACGTGCAGCAGATATCAAACGAAGAGCTTCTGGAGACCGAGACCGATGTTCTGGTCCCCGCTGCATTGGAAAATCAGATCACCGAGGAAAACGCGTCCAAGTTGCGGGCTAGAATGGTTGTCGAGGCAGCCAACGGACCAACGACATCCATCGCCGGAAAAATGCTCGAAAGGGGAGGAATCACTCTGATCCCCGACATACTAGCAAACTCTGGCGGAGTCCTTGTTTCGTATTTCGAGTGGGTTCAGAACCTCAGCAGGGATCACTGGACTGAGGAACAAGTAAACCAGAGGCTCGAGGAAAAGATGATGCACGCTTTCAACGAAGTAGTTTCTCTCGCAGAGAAAGAGAACATTGATCAGAGGCGCGCTGCGCTGGTTTTAGCCGTTAGAAGAGTCGTCGCAGCAATGAAACTTTCAGGCTGGCATTGAAGAGTTGCCCTCTTTTTCAGATGGGCTTACTTCAATCGTCTCCTTCCCGCTCTTGACTGCGAGGTACTTTTTCAGAATTCGCATGTTCCGTCCGAAAAGTAATCCTACACCCGCTATGAGGATAAGGTCCGTCACTATCGTAGCCGAAAGTGCCGCGCCGCTGATCGTTTCGCCCGGCGTCGGGATGGGGAAGAAAAAGTTCGGTCCAATATAGATGTAGCCGATCGCTATCCTCGCAATCAACCCGATGAGGTAGAACAAGTAGATTGGTACGCCGCCCTTCTGGTAAATCGCGCCGTCGGAGCTCTTCCAGTACACTATGCGCCTGCGCGCGATCTCAAACGCGATGAGAAATGTTATCGCAAATATGATAGGATAAGCTACGAAAAGTTCGATAGGTATCGGAAGAAAGAAGGAGCCCGAGAGCACCAAGACAGCGAGAATTATGTACCAAGCGGAATAACCCATCGTCCTTGCAACGCTGACTTTAGTTCCATGGATCATCCTCCTAAGGCGGAATATCATGATGAGTAAGATGATTACAATGACTGTCAGTCCGGTATCTGAAGAACTGCCCGCGGCTGAAGACAATGGCGCCCAGCACTTCTATCGCGCGCGGTTATTAATTGTTATGATTTCGTGGCATTGTCTGCTAAGATAATTATCTCATTGGATATGGTTATATGGAGTATTTCCGCAGTTGTTGCATTCGTGCGCCTCTTCAGGGCACGAACGTGATCCTGGTTTGGCAAATTCATCATTAGAAGCGGTTGGTCTCACGAAGAGATATGGCTCGTTTACCGCGCTGTCAAATCTTAATCTCAAGATCGAAGGTTCAAAGTGCGTTGGCTTTCTCGGGCCGAACGGTGCCGGAAAAACTACGACACTGAAGATTTTCACAGACATGATAAGGGCAACGGAAGGAAAGGCCATGATCAACGGCGTCACCGTCCACGAGAACAAGCGCACTGCCCTTGCTCACGTGGGGGATTTAATCGAAAGTCCGGAAATTTACCCGTCCTTTACTCCCAAAGAGGCTCTCTCCATGGTTGCGGAAATCAGAGGGGTCCCCGGATCTGAAAGGGCGAAGCGCATAGAGGAAGCGATCAACGAGGTAAAAATGGACGAATGGAAGAACAAGAAGGTCGGGAAATTTTCAAAGGGAATGAAACAGAGGATCAACATCGCCTCAGCACTTCTCTCAGAGCCGGACATTATTATTCTGGACGAGCCAACGTCGGGACTTGACCCGAGAGGTATGGCCGAGGTCAGGGACATTGTCAAAGCGCTAAAGAGAAAGAACAGGCTGGTATTCATGAGTTCGCACCTCTTACCGGAAGTTTCTGATGTCTGCGATGAAGTAGCGATGATTGATCACGGCAAGTTATTGGTCTATGACACGCTTGAGAATGTGACTACTAAATTCTCAGGCGACGGCGGATCGATAGTTGAAGCAGGTTTTTCGAGATCTATTGACGATGGCCAGTCGATAAAGAGTATTTCCTCGCTACCCGGGGTCGTCTCTGTGGATAAGGTAGACTCAAGGAACTTGAGGATAAAATTCACTGGAGGTAGCGCTGTGCAGGAACAGCTGCTTTCAAATATTGCAACCATGAAGCTCGGAATGCTGAGCTTCCGTGCCTCTGCCTCTGCACTTGAGGATACTTATCTGAATCTGATCAAGGACACTCTGTGATAAAATTGAGCGGAGCCGACGTTTCACTGGAAGGGAACATCGTCCCGAGCAGCATGCAACAGGTTGGAATCATTGCAAAATACGAGATAAGGAACTATTTCAGATCCCGCAGATTTTTGGTTCTCCTGATAATAGGACTCGCCATCGCGGGTCTTTTGACCTTTGCCGTCGAGCACAGGGGCATTTCAAATTTTGCCCCGAACGCACTCACATTTTACTCGACATGGTGGGGAGACTCTTCCGCATTTATCGTAGTGATTTGTGCAATCTTCTTTGGCGGCGATGCAATTTCGGGCGAGTTCCAAAACAAGACGGGGTACTTTCTTGTAGGAAATCCTGTACGTAGGTCTTCAATTTACGTTGGAAAATGGATTGCAGCTCTGATCGCATCGCTCATGATTATTGCGATCTTCACGGCAATAACTATAGCGAACGCGGCTTACTATTTTGGTGGAAATGCATTCCCAAATCAGTTTGGCGAATCTTTTGTGTTTACGCTAGTCTATCTTATCGCCGCTTTGGGATTTACCTTTTTTTTCAGCTCACTCTTCAAGAGCAGCTCGATGTCGATACTTGTCACCGCAATCTTGCTCCTCTTCGGCTTCAGCATAATCAGTACCCTTTCCGAAGTCTTGATCAATATCGAGCCATCATTCATTTTGACGTACGGCGCAGGAATAATAGGAAACGTTCTCTCCCCCACGGGATATCCTGCGCACAAAACACCTGAAGGCGCGGGAAGATTCAGCTTTTCAACCTACAACGCGACCATACCCGAAGGACTGGCGATAATGCTGATCTACTTTGCAGTCACTGCAGTTCTGGGACTATTTCTTTTCGAAAGAAAAGAGTTCAACTAGTGCGTAGCTTCGGGCTCGTTCTGCTTCGGACTCTGCTTGATGATCTTCTGCGTCTGCCGGATCGCGGAAAAAAGTGCGAGAAGAAGCCCCAGTATGAACATCCCAATGAATATCTCTCCCGTGAACATTGCGTCGACTTTCGTTTCGAGCAGCACGATCACAAGAACGAACGCGCCGACAAGGTAAAGAATCAAGTTAGTAGCGGCATTCATTGCTGATTTTGGGAACAATTATTCGGCATTTAAATTCTTAGTTTTCAAGCTTCACGTATTTTCTGTTCAGGTAGAGTAGAGGCTGCATCTCCTCGCCGTGAACGTCGACTGCCTCCCCGAAGAAGATCGTGTGGTCGCCTTCGTGGAGAACTCTGGTGATCTTGCAGTCGATAAATCCGAGCGAACCCTGGATTACTGGACTACCGCCCTTTCCGATGTAATAGTCCAGATTTTCAAACCGCTTTGCCTCGCCCGTGAGAGAGAATCTCTCGGCAATAGGCTGCTGGCTCTCCTGCAGAACGTTGACGCAGAATCTCTTCGCCTGAGTGAACAGGTCTTTAGCGGTGCTCTCGTCCCGGATGCAGATCAAGACAACTGGCGGCTCGAGCGAGACAGAGGTGAACGCAGTCACAGTCAGCCCGAAGAGCTCCCCGGAGTCGAGTGCACCCGTTGCAACAGTGACATGGCTTGCAAAGTGCCTCATTACAGTCCGGATGTCCACGGCCTGAGGCGGCTTTGGTTCGATCGGGTTTGACAAAATCGGGCAAAGCAGCTTCTGATGCATAGGTCAAATATGCGTTTGGATAGCTTAGATGAAATCGTAGATCAGTATCACGATAAAGAGGGCCACGAATATCCCGACAGCCAGCCCGATCCATATCCAGTCGGTAATCCTGAGCTTCGGAGGCTTTGTATCCTGCTTCGAGTCCGACTCCAAAGGTATTCAAAGTCAAGGTCGGGTCGCCTCCTTTTTATCCGTTGTGAGCACTGTACCTTGAGACCCGAAATATGCTAAAGACCTGAAATTGTTACTGCAGGACAAAATCCAGCGACATGCAATATTTGCAAGAAATCAATTGTTATCATGGGAATAATCATTGAAAACAATAGGAGACCCCCTAGGGGGAGGATCGTAGCTAGCTAATGTCTTTCGAGCTAGGGCAGATCTTGGGTACAGGTACGGAATTCAGGTCTCCAAGAAAAAGACATCTCGTCAAACGTCGAGCAAGTTGTTGCCGCATATCAAAGATGTTTTTGCCGCATTTCAGAGTTGGTTCAAGAAATATGGTGAGTTCACGAGAGATTTCTCAACTTCATTTCGATTGTTCAGAGCGAAGTGTCTTGTACGAGGATGTTTTCGAAATTTCGGGGCAATTATGGCAGATTCCTTCTCCAAAAGTGGCGGATTTTGCCGCAACGCCTATATACCGTATATAAACCAGTACATCGGATACCTGTTTTCTACCGTAGGGTATGTCATCGAAGGCTGTATTGTATATTGGCAAAGAAAAGTAAGAAAGAGGATATTATCGAAGAGATCAAAGTCACTGATCACGCGCTCGTCCCAAAGCACGAGATTCTGTCGGCGGACGACAAAAAAACCATCCTGTCTCAGTTCAACGCCACGGAAGGCCAGTTCCCATACCTTTTCAGTATTGATCCGGTGGTGCGGGAAATCGGTGCAAAGCCTGGTGATATGATAAAAATTACCAGGGTGAGCGACACCGCTGGGGAAACAAGCTATTACCGTTACGTCGTGGAATCGGTGTAAGAAATTTGCAAAGAGAAATTCAGCAACAACAGTATGACGCATGGAGCGTACTGCAGGACATCCTAACCAGAGAAGGAGTTGCAAGGCAGCACCTCAATTCGTTTAACGAGTTCATCCAGAGGGGGCTACAGAGCATCATCGATGAAATTGGCTCGATCGACATTGAAACCGTAGGCACTCCGTATAAAGTAAAGTTCGGAAAGGTGAAGCTAAAGCCTCCACGCGTAGTAGAAATCGACGGTTCCGTGAGTAACATTCTTCCCTTGGAAGCAAGGTTACGAAACCTCACTTACGCCTCGCCAATTTTCGTTGACATGACAGTCGAGGAAGACGGCATCGTCAGAGAGTCTCAAGAGCAGCATATAGGCGATCTGCCGGTAATGGTGAAATCTGACAGATGTCTTCTCGCAATGATGAATCCCCAACAGCTTGTCGAGGTAGGCGAAGACCCGAAAGATCCCGGAGGCTATTTCATCATCAACGGGTCCGAAAGAGTCGTCGTTGGGCTGGAAGATCTTTCTCCCAATAAAATACTCGTTGACGTTGAAAAAGTCGGTGGAGTGACAAATTACAAAGCGAAAGTCTATTCATCGATCGTTGGTTACAGGGCAAAGCTCGAACTCACGCTAAAGCAGGATGAGTCGATTAGCGTAAAGCTCCCGAGTTCCCCAGTAGATCTGCCGCTGATTATAGTCATGCGTGCGCTTGGCCTCGAAACCGACAAAGAAATCGCAGACGCGATCTCTCTTAGGGAGGAAATTCAGGATAGGCTGGATGTTTCATTTGAAAAGGCCGTCGAGGCAAAAACGACCAAGGACGCACTAATGTACATAGGAAACAGGGTCGCTCACGGAATGCTCGACGAATTCCGTTTGCGCCGAGCAGAATCAGTTCTGGACTGGGGTTTGCTTCCGCACCTCGGTAAGACAAGGGACGACCGATACGACAAGGCGATCTTTCTGGGAGAAGCCGTTTGCAAACTTTTGGAACTGAGAATACAACTGATCGATCCCGACGACAAGGACCATTATGGGAACAAGGTGATCAAATTCGCGGGTCAGATGATTGCCGATCTCTATAGGACTGCCTTCAGAAACCTTGCGAGAGACATGAAGTACCAGCTTGAACGAACAGGTCAGAGGCGCGGGCTGAATGTCGTCGGCGCTGCAATCAGACCCGGTATCATAACGGACAAACTCAACAACGCGATTGCCACGGGCAACTGGGGACGAGGAAAAGTAGGCGTCACGCAACTGCTCGACCGGACTAACTATCTCTCCACCCTTTCTCACCTGCGAAGGATTCAATCGCCGCTTTCTAGGAGCCAGCCAAACTTTGAGGCGAGAGATCTTCATGCGACCCACTTTGGCAGGATCTGCCCGAGCGAGACGCCTGAAGGTTCTAACTGTGGACTGGTCAAGAACTTGGCACTTTCTGCCCTGATTTCAGTCAGCGTTCCATCCGCTCAGGTGGTAGCAAAGCTCTACGATTTGAGCGTGAAACCTTTCAAAGAAGCGGACGAAAAGACCAAGGCGGACGGATGCCGGGTCTTCGTCGAGGGCAGGTTCGTCGGTTTTGTAAAAGATGGTACGTCGCTGGCTCACTCTTTCAGAAAACTCAGGCGTGACGGACAGATACATCCACATGCAGGTATAGCTTACTTCCCTGCGGTACGCGAGGGTGGAATCAACAGAATTTACGTCTCCACAAACTCTGGTCGCGTACTTCGCGCGTTGATAATCTGCGAGAACGGAAGACCTCTCTTGACTCAAGAAATGATGAAACAGGTCGAATCGGGGCAGCGGAACTGGAGAGATCTAGTTCAGATGGGAGTTATTGAGCTCATCGACGCGAACGAGGAAGAAAATTCGCTGATAGCCATTGACTCAAAACACCTCTCCGACAAAGCCACCCATCTGGAAATGTATTCCTCCGCCATCCTTGGCATCGCGGCGTCAATCATACCATATCCAGAACATAACCAGTCGCCGAGGAATACATACGAGTCTGCCATGGCGAAACAATCGTTGGGCTTTCCAACACCCACCTATCCATTTAGCACGTACGTAAGAGAACATCTCTTAGTTCACCCGCAGCCGCCGCTCGTAAAGACTAGGTCGACTTCACTATTGAGCCTTGATGAAAGACCCACAGGGCAGAATGCAATAGTCGCAGTCCTTTCTTTCGAGGGCTACAACATTGAAGATGCAATCATCTTCAACAAGTCGGCAATCGACAGAGGAT